>NZ_CP029186.1:0-300000 GCF_003096035.1 Flavobacterium album
ATGACGAAAACTGCGCAATCGGTATGGGACAACTGTCTTGTGTTCATAAAAGACAATATTCAGGATCAGGCCTACAAAACCTGGTTCGAACCTATCAGGGCAGTTGAGTTGACCGACAGCGCATTGTACATTCAGGTTCCAAGTAAATTCTTTTACGAATGGCTTGAAGAGCATTATGTCAAGTTGCTGAAAGTAGCGCTTACCAAAGAACTCGGGACAAGCGCAAAGCTACTGTATAAAATCAAGATGGAAAACACTTATGGCAACAAACAGCCCTTTACGGAGCAATTGCCAAGTGCCCATCGCTCCCCGGTAAAACCGCAGGAAGTAGATGTACCCCTACAGAACAAGAACCCGGAGCTAAAAAACCCTTTTATCATTCCCGGCATCAGGAACCTGAAGATCGAATCGCAGCTGAATGCAAATTACAGCTTCGACAATTTTTTCGAGGGCGACTCCAACAGGCTGGCCCGTTCGGCAGGTTTGGCTGTAGCCAATAAGCCCGGCGGGACATCGTTCAACCCGTTGCTGATATTCGGCGGCGTAGGTTTGGGAAAAACACACCTTGCCCATGCCATTGGTATCGAGATAAAAGACAAATACCCGGAAAAAACCGTGCTGTATATTTCTGCCGAAATATTCACACAGCAATATATCGACTCCGTAAAAAGGAACACCCGCAACGACTTTATTCACTTCTACCAACTGATAGATGTGCTGATCATTGACGATGTGCAGTTCCTTTCAGGCAAAACAGGTACACAGGATGTTTTTTTCCACATCTTCAACCACCTGCACCAGAACGGCAAACAAGTAATCCTTACATCGGACAAAGCACCGGTAGACATGCAGGACATTGAGCAGCGACTGCTTTCCCGTTTCAAATGGGGGCTTTCTGCCGAACTGCACCAGCCGGATTACGAGACCAGGATCTCCATACTTAATAACATATTGTACCGCGACGGCGTAGAAATGCCAGACGAGATCGTAGAATATGTGGCCAAGAACATCAAGAGCAACGTGCGTGAGCTGGAAGGCGCCATCATATCATTGATAGCCCAGTCTTCTTTCAACAAGCGCGAGGTTACCCTGGAGCTGGCTAAGATGGTAGTAGAGAAATTCGTAAAGAATGTGAAGCGCGAAATATCCATCGACTACATCCAGAAAGTAGTGTCGGATTATTTCCAGCTTGACGTAGATACACTGCAATCCAAAACCAGGAAGCGCCATGTAGTACAGGCCAGGCAGCTGGCTATGTTCTTCGCCAAGAAATTCACGAAGGCTTCACTTGCAAACATAGGTTCCCAAATTGGCGACCGTGACCATGCTACTGTGCTCCATGCGTGTAAAACGGTAGACAACCTTGTGACTACCGACAAGCAGTTCCGCAAATTTGTTGACGATATCAACAAAAAACTATCCATATAATACATGGTCAGGATTTTGATGGTTTGCCTCGGGAACATTTGCCGCTCTCCGCTGGCAGAAGGCATCCTGCAATCAAAATTACCAACGGATAAATTCTTTGTCGATTCCGCAGGGACAGGCGACTGGCATGTTGGGCACCAGCCCGATAAACGCTCTATCCTCACTGCCAAAAACCGCGGGCTGGATATCAGCTGCCAGAAAGGCCGCCAGATAAAGGTTTCCGATTTTGAAGAATTCGACCATATTTATGTCATGGACAGCTCCAACTTTAGGGATGTAATACGGCTGGCACCCAATGCTGATGCCAAAGCCAAAGTGAAGCTGATGATGGATGAGATATTTCCCGGACAGAAAGTAGATGTTCCCGACCCGTATTATGGCGGGCAGGGCGGCTTTGACAAAGTATACGATATGCTGGACGAAGCCTGTGAGCTGGTAGCCCAAAAACTTTTAAAAGAACACGCATGAGCTTAGGCAAGCTATACCTCCTCCCAGTGCCGCTTGGCGATGATGCCGACCCGAAACAGGTGCTTCCGGATACCGTTGCGCGCACTATTGAGTTCATAGACCACTATATCGTTGAGAACGAAAAGACCGCAAGGCGCTTTATTAAGGCGATACTTCCTGCCAAAAAACAGCCCGACCTGATACTATCGCTACTTAATAAGCATACCGAGCCATCGGAACATTTAGACTTCATCAAACCCTGCCTTCAGGGCAGGAATGTAGGACTGATGTCGGAGGCCGGATGTCCAGGTGTAGCCGATCCCGGCGCGGTTATCGTAAAACTGGCCCACGAAAAAGGCATTCAGGTGGTACCGCTGATTGGCCCCTCCTCTATCCTGCTGGCCATCATGGCATCAGGGATGAACGGGCAGAGCTTTGCCTTTAATGGCTACCTGCCTATCGACAAATCGGATAAAAAGAGCGCACTGAAAAACCTGGAGAAACTATCGCAGGATAAAAAGCAGTCGCAGATCTTTATGGAAACGCCGTACCGCAATAATAAATTCCTTGAAGATATCGTAAATACACTGCAGCCATCAACATACCTGTGTATTGCTGCCGATATCACCCTGCCTACCGAATATATTAAGACCAAAACCATTGCCCAATGGAAGAAGGAAAAAGTGGATTTACACAACAGGCCCTGTATTTTTATAGTGCATAAGTTTAATTGAGTAACTGAGGCGCTGAGGCACTTAGAAGTTGAGGTTTTGTAAAATCCTGATGGGGTTTATAACCGATAATGACAACTAGTACTGCGTGAAGGATAGAGGCGGCATCCCCGTAGCCTGCCTGCCGGCAAAGGAAGGCTTGCGGAGGGATATAGCTGAAAGCCTGACGGCGTAGCTTGCGGAGCCGGCACGCCAAAAAATAAATTTCTCTATCGAAAAATATCTCGGCGCATCAAATATTTTAACCTGATTTTCGTTGATTTAATAACCTCATTGTTAAAACAATGCAAACCATTAAACCAACCTATTATGAAATTAATCCATCAACTCATTGTCGCAGCCTGCCTTAGCCTTGCAATTGGCTGTAATAATTCTGTAAAAGAAAGGTATAACTCTATCGCGCCTGAAGTTTATGATACTGGTATTGACGAAATGAACGCCGCAACGGGAACCCATACCACAAGTGACACTATACACAACACCGAAGAATACGACCGCATTGTAGAGAACGATTTTAAGGAGGCGAAGGCCAACCCGCTTTCTACCTTTTCGATTGATGTTGACAATGCTTCTTATTCCAATGTGCGCCGCATTATTGAAGCCGGACAGATGCCGGAAAAAGGCGCAGTACGTATTGAGGAATTCATCAACTACTTTGATTACGGCTACCCGCAGCCGGAAGGTGACAAGCCGTTCTCTATCACTACAGAAGTCTGGGACACACCATGGAAAGACGGGCACCAGCTGGTACGCATAGGGCTGCAGGGGAAATCGCTTGATTATGAAAACCTCAGGCCATCCAACCTGGTATTTCTCTTAGACACTTCAGGCTCTATGGAATCGCCCGAAAAATTGCCTTTGCTGCGCGATGCCTTTATGATGATGGTGGACAACCTCAGCCCCGGCAGCCGCGTTTCTATTGTTACCTATGCAGGAAGCGCCGGACTGGTGCTGCCCTCTACTCCGGTTGACAACAAGAAAGCCATCAAAGAAGCGCTTTCGGGACTTCATGCAGGCGGCTCCACTGCTGGCGGCGAAGGTCTGGAATTAGCGTACAAGACAGCGGCATCCAACTTTATAAAAGACGGCAACAACCGCGTGATACTCGCTACCGACGGCGATTTTAACGTAGGTATAAGTTCGCGTTCGGGGCTTATGGAACTGATAGAAAAGAATAAAGGGAAAAACATATTCCTGACAATCTGCGGGTTTGGGATGGGCAATTATAAAGACGGCACCATGGAAGAGATAAGCAATTGGGGCGACGGAAACTACTTTTACATCGATACGATGAAGGAAGCCAAAAAAGTATTTGGGAAGGAGCTTACCGCCAATCTGTTTGTAATTGCTAAGGATGTAAAGGTGCAGGTAGAATTCAACCCCGCGAAGGTACAGGCCTACCGCCTCATAGGTTATGAGAACCGGGTGATGGCCAATGAGGACTTTAATAACGACCTTAAGGATGCCGGCGAGCTTGGGGCAGGGCATCGTGTTACGGCACTGTATGAAGTGGTCCCGGTAGGCGTTGCATTTAAAAACCGTACAACTGACAAGCTAAAATACCAGGAACCCGGCAAAACCATTTCGGGTAGCGATGAGCTAATGACTGTAAAACTGCGTTACAAACCATTGGATTCTGATAAAAGCTTATTGATCGAAAAACCGGTAGCGGCAAGATCTATACCGTGGAGCCAGGCAACAAAAGATTCGAAGTTCGTTTCGGCGGTAGCGGGATTCGGCATGCTGCTGCGCGATTCAAAGTATAAAGGCTCGTTAGATTATAAGATGGTGAAACAATTGGCCCTGGACGGCATGGCCGGCACCGATGAATATAAAACAGAGTTTCTTTCGCTGGTGGAAGAAGCACGGAATATCAGCAGCAAATAATACCGCATCGTACAACCCTCAACTAACTAAACTCCCTGAAATACGGGAGTTTTTTTGCGTTTATTTTTTATTCATCGGCCGTCATCACAATAGGCTGCCAAATTGATGCTGCCGGACATACTGCACACTTATCTCCACTTCGATATCAGGTTGCCGTATTTCAGTAATCCGATTTTATAACGGGTACAATAAAAACACTTCCTGACCTTTCAAATTTCAAAAATGGCCGAATAGAAAAACGTGTTTGGGAGCGTTAATTATAAAAAAACCCTTCAATATAATTAAATCGTTAAGCGCAAAAGCTGATTTTTATCAAAACAATAAATTTTAACAAATACTTTTATTTGTAGGTTTATTTGTCGGATTTAGTAGTAAATTAGCATCGCACCAACTACTATAACTATGTCCAATCTGCCAGAAATCATTGGAGCAAGCGTCTTGCTGCTCCTACTGTTACTCTATTTTATAAACTCCCGCCCCAAGTATAAGGAAAACAAAAAGGCTCTATTAGCTAAATACAGGCGCATCAGGGTAAAATCATTAAATGTTCAGGATGCACTCACCCAATACATTATTGAACACGATGCACTGAAAAAAGAGTATGAGGAAGGAGTCACCTATTCCGTTTTTTTGAACCAGCTAAAGAAGAACCACATCAACAACCTTTCAGAAAAACACTTCCTGAAACTCAAAGCTTCCAATAATCGCATATTGCTGAATAAGACCGATAAGATGCTTGATGAGCAGGAAGCAAAGCTTGATGCAATAGAAAAGCAATTTGAAGCCTCAAAAAAATAGCCCTGCGTGCTGCAGGGCCATTATAAAATTTATTTAAGCTTTACCTTGGGTTCCGGGTGGGCTACAATGTTGGAAGTATCATACCCGCCGAACTTCCTGATGTAGCTTTTAAGGGAAGTTCCGAATCCGTCGCGGAAGCCTTTATTGCCATTACTGTGTAAAAAAGCTTTTACAGAATTGGCCCCCGAAAGGTGCGCTGCCGCCAGCAATCCTGACTCTGTGATCTTAACGCCTTTGATAACTTTTCCTTCAAACTTGCTGATCTCGTTGCGAAGCTCCCATTTGTTCTTTGAAAGCAATGCCTTAAATGCACGTTCCTGAAGGCCGGGATTGTTAAGGAAATCTTTTGTGTCTTTAATGCCTAAAGCCCGGAGTGCGGATCTCCCGAACTGGTATTTGCCCATGTAGCCGTAACGGCTGACAAGCTTGTAAAGGCCTTGTGATTCTTTTATCCCTACCGCCTGCTTAAATCCGATATAGGATTTTCCGGTAAAAGGGAAATTGAGGTCAACCTGCGCGGTTTCGTCAATTGTGGGTACTGTGTAGTTGGTAATTTCGTTTTCAGCTAAATGGAAACCTTCTATTTTTCCAAACTGCTTTACATCTTTTGCCTTAAAGCCCGAACTTACAATTGTAATGAACGCGGCAAGGCTTAAAAAATATGCCCATCGTTTTATCATGTGTTTTTATTTCTCATGGCCTGTCACCCCATGAATTTCACCGGGGACAAATATACGAAAAAATACCAACCTGATTTACAACCACTTATCAATACACCCGACTTTAACAAAACGTTAAGGCAACAAATGACTGAAAGAAAATTCCTTAACCCGCCTTAAACAAAGGGGTTACGCAGCATATCCTTCGTCACCCTTTAACCAATTTTTAAGGCAAAAAAAATCCGGAAAAAATATAAATTTCCGGATTTCTAATGTTATAAATTGTAAGATTTTACCTCTTTATACCCATTTTTTCGACCCAAGCCACATACTTTTGGCGGTTCACCTCGTGCTGCGCAGCAGTAACGGCAAATTCATGGTAGCCAAAGTTGGTAACGCTTGCACAAAAATAGATGTAATTGTGCTTCTCAGGATTCAATACTGCATCCAGTGCCGTGATATCGGGCATTGCAATAGGACCCGGCGGCAGGCCTTCGTATTTATAGGTATTGTAAGGCGAATCGATAACAAGATCTTTATAAAGCACGCGCTTTATTACCTGGTCAAAATCGCCTGACTGCTTTTTAATCGCGTAAATGACGGTCGGGTCGGCCTCCAGCTTCATGCCTTTTTGAAGACGGTTAAGGTATACCCCTGCCACGCGCGGGCGCTCATCGGTCTTTACCGTTTCTTTATGCACTATAGAGGCCAGCGCAGAAACCTGCAACGGCGTAAGGTTTAATGCCTCAGCCTTAGCAAGCCTTTCCGGTGTCCAGAATTTCCTGTATTCCTTTGCCATTTTTTCCCTTACTTTGGTAGCCGATGTGTTCCAGAAGAACTCATAGGTATTCGGGATAAAGATGCTCAGAACATTATCTTCATTAAAACCGTTCTCTTCAAGGAATTTCTTGTCGGTAAAGGCTTTAAGCAGCGTAAGGCTATCCGGCTCTATCTGCTGTGCGATTCGCCCAACGGCCCGTTGTAGCGTTTCCTGGTTATTGAAGGAAATGTTTACCGGTACCGGCTGGCGCAGCGAGTTGATGATATCGTTGCTGTTCATATCCTTTTTAAGGATAAACTTCCCGGCCTTCACATATTCAGGGTATGATTTTTTTTCAGCTGTCGAATTAAAGCGGTCCATATCCTGAATATATGGTGACACGATCTTCTGTACGGCTGCAAAGTCAGATCCTGTAGGTATGAAAACTGCCACCCGGTCTTCATTGAATTTGGTATTTGCTGAATATATGCCTTTATATAGCATGTAGCCGTAAATACTGCCCGCGGTAACTACGACCAGCGTAAAAATGCCAATTATCTTTCTTAGTTTCAAAATCCTTTATATTTAAGTTTAACGGATAAGCTGGTACAAAGCCTCATCAGTATACGAATTATTCTTCCTGATCCAATCTTTTTTTACCCCGGCTAATTGGAAGCCAAAATTAGTAAAAAGCGATATACTTGCAACATTTGCAATATCTATATTTGCGTACAATTGGTGTAGCTGGAGTTTTTGGAAAGCATATTCTATCAAAAGCCCCAGTGACTCTTTTCCAAGGCCGGAATTACGGTTGCTTTTTTCACTTATAATTATCCCCACGCCTGCCCTTTGGTTCACCGGGTCGAAATCGAAAAGGTCAATAAGGCCTATAGCATCAAAGCTGCCGTTCCTGCAAATGGCAAGCCGCAGCTGCTTTGCCTCATAAATGTCCTGGTGCGCATTTTCGAGGTACTGCCGTATAAGGAAGCGGCTGTAAGGGGTTTGGGTATTGCTCACTTCCCAGATGGTTTCATCGTTCTCAACGCGGTACACAAACTCCAGGTCGTCGGGTTCCAGCGCCCTGAGATAAACCGCATCACCTTTAAGGGTTACCATTCGATATCACCTTTAAAAACGAATCTCGCAGGGCCGGTAAGATAGATGTCGGTAAATTGCTTTCCGTCCTGTACAAAAGAGACCTGCAATTCCCCGCCCGGCGTTTCGAGCTTAACGGAGTCCGAATGCGTTTTACCAAGCACCTTCATGGCGATAGCCACAGCAGTAACACCTGTGCCGCACGATAAAGTCTCATCTTCCACCCCGCGCTCATAGGTACGTACTGAAAATTTGTCAGTCCCGAAAGGCGCTACAAAATTTACGTTCGACCCTTTATCGCCATAAAGGCCGCTGTAGCGTATGCTGGCGCCTATTTTTTTTACATCCAATTCATCCAGCCCGTCCACAAGCTCTACATGGTGCGGCGATCCGGTATCAAGGAAAACATAATTTTCATAAACTGATACGGTATGCACATCCTTCATATGCAGGGAAATAGTGCCCTCTACATCAATTGTGGCATGGTGCCGCCCATCGATAGCCATGAATTCGGTTTCCGTATCGATAAGTCCAAGCTCGTTGGCGAACGCCACAATGCACCTGCCGCCGTTGCCGCACATGGTACTTTCGTTCCCGTCGGAATTGTAGTAGACCATACGAAAATCGGTACCATTGTCGTTCTCTAATAATATGAGCCCATCGCCCCCGATGCCGAACCTGCGATCGCATAAATGTCCGATGAGTTTGGTATCATTTTTGGGAAATATATTTTCACGGTTATCCACCATTACAAAGTCGTTTCCGGTGCCCTGGTATTTGTAAAATGTAAGTTTCATTTATATAGGTATTAAGGCAAAAGTACGAATATTAATGACATATAAAATGGTTGGCTGCCCGGCTTTATTCTATGTTCAACCATAAAATTAAATACTGTTTTTACTTATGAAAAGATTTTCAGGATTATTGCTTGTGGGCCTTCTCAGCGGCGCCACTACCCTTGGAGCTTACAAACTGGTATTTGATAACGACACACCCACATCTGCCTTATCAATAGCTCCCGAACAAAGTAATTATACCCGTACCGTGGGTTATAATGGTGCTGAGCAGATTGATTTTACCCAGGCTGCCGATAAAGCCGTACACACGGTTGTCCACGTTAAGAATACTTCTTATGCCACAGTGCCAGCAAGCCCGTGGGATTATATGTTCGGCTACCGCGGCGGCGGCCAGCAACAGCAACAGGTGGGCACGGGATCGGGCGTTATCATAACTGCAGATGGCTATATCGTGACGAACAACCACGTGGTGCAGAATGCATCTGAACTTGAAGTTACTCTAAACAATAACCAAACGTATAAAGCGACACTGGTAGGTACCGACTCCAAAATGGATATTGCGCTGCTGAAAGTCGAGACCAAAGACAAACTCCCGTTTGCGACTTTCGGAAATTCTGATGAGATCAAGGTAGGCGAATGGGTGCTTGCCGTGGGTAACCCTTACAACCTTACCAGTACTGTGACGGCGGGTATTGTTTCGGCGAAAGCCAGGAATCTCAGCAAAGACGGTATACAATCGTTCATCCAGACTGATGCGGCCGTGAATCCCGGCAACAGCGGCGGCGCCCTAGTAAATACAAGGGGCGAGCTCATTGGCATCAATACCATGATCTCTTCTATGACAGGCTCTTATGTGGGCTATTCGTTCGCCGTGCCATCTAATATTACCCGCAAAATCATAGAAGACCTTATGCAATACGGTAACGTACAGCGCGGTGCCCTTGGCGTAAAAGGCGGTGAGCTTAACAGCGCGCTTGCGAAAGACCTGGGTATCGATGAGACAAAAGGCTTTTATGTAAATGATGTTATTGCCGATTCCGGCGCCAAAAAAGCAGGCATTAAAAAAGGTGATATCATCACGAAAATAGATGATAGGGAGATCAACGGATTTGCAGATATCAATGCTTCGATCGTGACCAAACGCCCTAATGATGTGGTGAAGGTCTCTGTGAACCGCGATGGCAAAATGATGCTGGTACCTGTAAAGCTTTCTAAAAATGAGATCAACAGCTTTACGTATGACGGTCTTGAACTGGAAGATGTGACCGATGCCGACAAGAAGAAACTGAAGATCGATTATGGCGTTAAGATTAAAGAGATCACTGATGAAGACTGGATGCCTTACTATGACGAGTTGAAAGACGGTATAATATTAAGGATAGGCAACATGAAAGCCACCGATATCGAAAGCGTATCGAAAGTGCTGGAAAACAAAAGGCCTAACCAGAAAGTACGCGTGGAGATGCTTACGAAGAATGGACAGGTAGTACAATTCCTGATCTAATAACACTTTATATAATGATGAAGCCCCTGCAGTTGCAGGGGCTTCGTTATTTTTATTATATATTTTAGCATCGTTGATTGAAAAGTTTATTCTGTTTCGTCTTCGCCTTCGTCCTCTTCTTCTCCGTCGAACTCATAAAACAACGGTTCGGTCATCAGCCGGTCGGCCAGCGATTCTACCCTTTCGGTGATTGCATCGGTAAAGAAAAGGCGCTGGGTTTTGGCAATACTGTCGGATATCCTTGCAATGCGGGTGTCATGCCTCAGTTTCAGTATCTCATCGGCATCATCCAGGATAAACATCTTTAGCTGGTTGACATCAAACCCCGCCGAGGAAAACATTTCGCCCAGCCTTACCGGCGTACCTACAAGTACATCGATACCCAGGGAAATCTGGTTCTTGTCATAGTCGATATCGCCTTTATCATGTACACCGTAAATGCGCAGGTCGGTATGGTTGCCGTACACTTTAAACATCTCCATGACTTCCAGCATTTTTGCTTTGTCCTGCACAATGATGAGAGCGCGGGGTGATTCCTGGAATGCTTTTTCCAGCCTTTGTATCACATGGATAACTATAGTTGTGGTCTTGCCTTCTTCCTGCCCTGCCGCTAAAACGAGGTCGGCACCACTTTTTATGGCCCCAAAGGTTTCCTTTTGGAGTTCGGTAGGTTCGATAAGCCCTGCTTCTTCAAGCGATTGCGAAAGGTTTGGGTTTATTTTTTTTAATTTCATATAATAGTTCAAATTTACAGCCACCATTTCTCTTCTTCTTTTTTCCTGGCAGCTTTAGTTTTTGGCAAATCGGGATCGCAGCAATAGGCATCATAATAGCTCTCCCAACCTTTATTCTTATATTTCTCCAAAACGGAAAATTCGCCTGCACCAATATCTAAGTCATTGCTTTCGGGGATACGGAAATCGCCCCAGTTGCATTTTTTGGAAATACCATTCTTATAGCTTGTCCATGTTCCTGTAAACTGGTTATTGCGAAATCCGTCGGACATTAGCATCAGGGCATTGTAGATTAATTTATTTTTATTGTCAAAAAACGCATCGGTAATAAGCGTTCCTCTTATTATGCCGGAACCTTTTTGCAATTTATCTTCATAAATTACAACATCACAAACAATACCGAGTCCTTTATAATCAGTATCCATGAAATCCTCAAGAGTATTGTCAAACTCCGCCGAAACTACCGTAAACGTCCCTGCAAAAGTACAAATGTTATCCTTAACCCTTGTCTTCCCTTTTACATTATATAAAAGCGGATTTTTAGGATCCTTTTTAAAAGAAGTGAAGTGTATCCGGAATCTTTCGTAATCGTTCCCAATGTATCCTAAAGATTCCGGAGCCTCTACTTTCTCTAAGGAATCGTCACCGATACTGTCCGGATCAATTACCTGCGCGAGATCGTAGCCCTTTAGTTTTTCCAAAAAGCTTTCCTGCGCCAACGAAACATTGGCAGCAAAAACCAAAAGAAAAACACTTAGCGCTACTTTCATAAGCCCGTTTATTTACTGGCAAACAGCGTCACATCGCTTTCCGATATCTCGCTGCCGCCAAGGATAATAAGCCGTTCTACAACATTACGCAGCTCGCGGATGTTGCCCGTCCAGTCATATTCCTGCAGCAGCTTTATAGCCTCGTCGGAGAATTTCTTAGGCGCACTCCCCTGTTCCGAAGCTATCTTTTCCGCAAAATGGTTTATCAGTGTCGGTATATCATCCCTGCGGTCATTCAGCGACGGCACTTTTACCAATATCACGGCAAGACGGTGGTAAAGGTCTTCACGGAAACGCCCTTCAGCGATCTCTTTTTTCAGGTCTTTATTGGTAGCGGCGATAACGCGTACATCTACTTTAATATCTTTCTCGGCACCTACACGCTGAATCATATTCTCCTGTAAGGCACGAAGCACCTTAGCCTGCGCCGGCATGCTCATATCGCCTATCTCGTCAAGAAAAATAGTTCCCTTGTCCGCAGCCTCGAACTTACCGGCCCTGTCTTTTACGGCGCTGGTAAAGGCACCTTTCACGTGGCCGAAGAGCTCGCTTTCTATAAGTTCCGATGGTATCGCTGCACAGTTCACCTCGATAAATGGCGCATTAGAGCGTTCGCTTTTTTCGTGCAGCCAATGTGCTACGAGTTCTTTTCCGGTACCGTTCGGCCCTGTGATAAGGACACGCGCATCGGTCGGGGCCACCTTTTCAATAATGCCTTTTATGTGGTTGATAGGTTCGCTGCTGCCCACCATCTCATAGTTCTTGCTGACCTTCTTTTTCAGCATCTTATTTTCTACCACAAGCACTTTACGGTCAAGCGCATTGCGTACGGTGTTAAGCAGGCGGTTCAGGTCGGGCGGTTTTGAGATATAATCAAATGCCCCGAGGCGCATCGTGTTGATAGCAGTTTCTATATCGCCGTGACCCGATATCATGACGAAAGGGATCTCGGGCTTTATCTTTTTTACGGCTTCCAGCACCTCAACGCCATCCATTTTCGGCATCTTGATATCGCACAGCACCAGGTCGTAATCGTCATTCTTTATCTTTTCAAAGCCTGCCTGCCCGTCTTCGGCCTCCTCTACTTTGTAGGCATCGTTCTCTTCAGAGAGTATTTTCCCCAACACACGGCGGATGGCGGCTTCGTCTTCTATTATGAGTATTTTGGACATTCTTTTTAGATTATTGGATTGTTGGATATTAGACTGTTAGACTAAACCCTAAATTATAGCATTAAAAATAAGTCAGCTAAACGATTAACAAATAACTAACGTGAAGCTCACTGAAAACTAATATTTAAGCCATTTGAATATTTCCTTATACGTCGGTTTCTTGCCATACATCAGGATACCAATGCGGTATATCTTGGCAGCAAACCAAACCACCCCAAAGAATGTGGCGAACAGCAATGTGACCGATACCAGCACCTGCCATAGCGGTACGCCAAACGGAATGCGCATTAGCATTACGATAGGCGATGTAAGTGGTATCATGGAGAAAACAGTGGCCACCGTTCCGTGAGGATCGCTGATAACGCTGAAGAAG
Organism: Flavobacterium album; assembly: GCF_003096035.1. Lineage (NCBI taxonomy): Bacteria > Pseudomonadati > Bacteroidota > Flavobacteriia > Flavobacteriales > Flavobacteriaceae > Flavobacterium > Flavobacterium album. The sequence continues at coordinate 13,156 of NZ_CP029186.1, forward strand.
CCCACATACACACCAAGCATCAGCGGAAGTATAATAGGAAGCAGGAATTGCTGGGAGTCGGTTTCACTGTCTACTGCCGCGCCGATAGAGGCGTAGATAGAGCTGTAGAGAAAGAAGCCGCCTATGAAATAAACAATAAAACATATGAAGATCGTCAGGATGGGCAGCTTGCCCAATTCACTGATATATAGAGGAATTCCCTCCATGGCTTTTTGCGAAGCCTCGGCCATAGCAGGCTGTGATGTGGCAGCGCCAACCTGTACATTAAATATACCTGTGAGAATTAAATACAGGCTAATTCCTAATATTGCCCAGATAATGAATTGCAATACCCCCGCCAGCGAAGTACCTATGATCTTGCCCATCATTAGTTTGAATGGCTTAACCGACGAAATGATGATCTCAATGATACGGTTTGTCTTTTCCTCGATAACACTCCTCATTACCATGTTACCGTAAATAATAACGAACATCATGATAAGGTAGCCCGAAAGCCCACCGATCACCATTTTGATAATACTTCCTTCTTTAAAAGTTTCCTCGCCTGAAAATTTACTGAGGTGTACCTGCGATTCCACCTTGGCTTTTTCTATTTTGTTATAATCAAAACCTAAATTCCGGAGGTTGTTCCTGGTAACTTTGTCATCGATAACATCTTCAATATCCGAAACAAAATCCAGGTTGGGCGATTCATTGGTAATGTATTCCACCTTTTTGGAAAGCATGCTGAGGCTGTCTACCTTAGGCACATAGATAAGGCCTTCATATTGTTCTGAAGCCGTTTTCTTTGCCGTTGCCACCGGCATTGCCGAAAGGTCTATATACTTGATATGATCTGAATCTTTAAAGTCTTTTTTCAGGTAGCCTTCATGGTCGTGTATCGCAACCTTAACCAGCTCGTTGTTATTCAGGCTGGTAAGATAAGCTATCAGGCAGCCCATAGCAACAAAAAGTATCGGGCTGAGGAATGTCATTACGATAAATGACTTGTTACGCACTTTGGCAGTAAACTCTCTTTTTATTATAAGGGAAAGGCTCATTTATCTTTTGCTTACGGTTTGAATAAATATATCGTTCATACTCGGGATCTTCTCTACAAAGTAGGTCACATCGCCTTTTTGCATCAGGTAGTTCAGCAGCTCGCGCGAAGTGGTACCTTTCGGAAGGGTTATCTGCAGCTTCAGCTCGTCATCAAGCGTCTTGAAATTGGCTTTCTGGCTCACATAAGGCGTGTTGAGGCTCATATCGGCAAAGAAATGCTCTATGTTGCCCGGGGCAATGCCTACTTCAAAAGTGTTGCTACGGTATTGCTTTTTCACATCGTCGATCTTTCCTTCAATAAGCTTATTGGATTGGTGTATCAGGGCAATATTATCGCACATCTCCTCAACGCTTTCCATGCGGTGCGTAGAGAAAATAATGGTAGCACCCTTATCGCGCAGGCCTAATATCTCATCTTTAATAAGGTTGGCATTTACGGGGTCGAAACCGCTAAACGGCTCATCGAAGATCAGCAGCTTGGGCTGGTGCAGCACGGTTACAACAAACTGTATTTTTTGCGCCATCCCCTTGGAGAGCTCCTGTATCTTCTTATTCCACCAGCCTTTTATCTCCAGCTTTTCAAACCAGTATTCCAGCTGGGCTTTGGCTTCCTTTTTCGATAGCCCTTTCAGCTGTGCCAGGTAAAGCGCCTGCTCCCCTACCTTCATAGTCTTGTAAAGCCCACGCTCTTCCGGCATATAGCCAATCTGTGATATGTGGTGGGGAGACAGCTTTTCGCCGTCAAGCAAAACTTCGCCGCTGTCGGGCATGGTGATCTGGTTGATGATGCGTATAAGGGAGGTCTTTCCTGCACCGTTTGGTCCGAGCAGCCCGTATATGCTGCCTTTGGGCACCTGTAGCGAAACACTGTTAAGCGCGGTATAGTCGCCGTACTGCTTTACAACATTTCTTACTTCTAAGATTGGTTTCATTCCGTTTTATTGATTGTGATTGTAAAAATACCAATATATGGCGAATAAAAAGGGAAAAAGTTACCGAACTGTAAGGATAATTATTAGCTATTCCGCAACCCCGATAACTATCGGGGCGCCAAGGAGCGCAAAGAACCACAAAGATTTATATAGTGACCGGTATTGACAGAAAAATTTGCTTTGTGAACCTTCGTGTCTTCTTTGCGAATCTTTGCGAAACAATCCTTATGAAATTAATTTTAAAAAAAGTTTATTTTTCAGGTAGGGTAAAATAACTTTCAATTGTTTAATAAAAAAACCCACCCTTATCTTGCGATGAGGATGGGAAAAATTGCTATGAAAAAGAAAAATTCACTATTTGCATAGTGAATTTCAAATATATAATATTTTCTTAAATTATGAAAACATATCTTTAACTTTTTCAAAAAAAGATTTATCCGACTTTTCCGGATGAGGGATAAAGTTTTCATCTGTAAGTGATTTCTCAAAGAACTGGCGTTGCTCTTTCGTTAAAGTCTTTGGTGTCCAGACATTTACATGTACAAGCAGGTCGCCATTGCCGTAGCTGTTGATGTTAGGAATCCCCTTACCTTTTAGCCTTAGAATCTTGCCCGACTGGATGCCTTCCTCGAGTTTTATCCTCACTTTACCGCCCACAGCCTCAATATCTTTCGATGTTCCGAGCGCCGCTTCGGCAAAACTGATATAAAGATCAAGGTGCAGGTTCTCACCCTCGCGTTTCAGCGTTTCGTGCTCCACCTCTTCAATAGCAACGATAAGGTCGCCCGAAATACTGTTGCTTCCCGGTGCATCATTACCTTTTCCGCTCACTTTCAGCTGCATGCCGTCTACTACACCTGCCGGTATTTTGATAGATACGGTTTCGTCTTCCATGATCATACCCTGGGCATCGGCCTGGTTCGGCCTGGATTCTATGATCTGGCCGCTGCCACCACAGGTATGGCAGGTAGATGCTGTCTGCATCCTTCCTAAGATCGTATTGGTCACTTTCATTACCTGGCCGGCACCGTTACAGGTAGGGCAGGTTTTATAGGTCACACCCTTAGCCTGTACTTTTCTTTTTACCTTGACTTTCTTTTCAACACCATTGGCAACTTCCTCAAGCGTAAGCTTTACCTTGATGCGAAGGTTGCTGCCCTTCACGCGGCGCTGGCCGCCACCGCCGCCAAAACCACCGAAGCCGCCGCTAAAACCGCCGCCGGCAAACGCGCTGCCGAAAATATCGCCAAACTGGCTGAAGATGTCGTCCATGTTCATGCCGCCGCCGTTAAAGCCGCCACTGCCGTCAAACGCTGCATGGCCAAATTGGTCGTAACGCGCTTTCTTATCGGCATCGCTCAATACTTCATACGCTTCGGCCGCTGCCTTAAAGTTCTCTTCCGCCTGCTTGTCGCCCGGGTTTTTGTCAGGGTGGTATTCAATGGCTTTTTTACGGTAAGCTTTCTTGATCTGCTCTGCCGTAGCGCCTTTGTCAATTCCCAGTATTTCGTAATAATCTTTTTTCATTTCAACTTGATTTTTATACTGCTGTAACAGCTATTAATTCCCCAATACCACTTTAGGGAAACGGATTATCTTATCGCCCAGCTTATATCCTTTTTCCACCACATCCACGATCTTTCCTTTCAGGTCTGGTGTCGGTGCAGGTATCTGGGTTATCGCTTCGGCAAAGTCGGCATCAAAAGCATCGCCTGCTTTTATATCCACCTGCTCGAGCCCTTTGGATACCAGGGTATCCTTAAGTTTATTATGTATGAGCTCCACGCCTTTCAGCAATACCTCATCCTCAGATTTCGCAATTTGTGCCAGCGCCCTGTCAAAATCGTCCATTACCGGCAAAAGCGCCTGCAATACTTCCTGATTGGCAGTCTTAAAAAGATCCATTCTTTCTTTGGCGGTTCTTTTTTTATAGTTTTCAAATTCGGCAAACAGGCGTAAAAACTTATCCTTTTCTTTAGCGATCTCTTCGCGCAGCTTCTGCTCTTCTGTTAGCTCTTCCGCAGAGGGAATGCCTGCTTCTGCTGTAGTTTCGGCAGTGTTTTCAGCGTCATTGATCAATTCTTCCTGTGTTAAGTCTTTCTCCACATTTTCAGAATTTTCCTGGCTCATATTTTTAAATATTTTCTTAAACATTAAATTTTCTAATGGTTCGCTGAAGCGAAGTGCAAAAGTATTGCCAAAAGATATATAATGTCAAATTGTCACGGTTTTATTTTTAGGTAAATAATCTTGTATCCGTCATTGCGAGCGGAAGAATGGAGCGCGGCAATCTTTCTTTGTGTAGCATCCTCATCGTTGAAGCAGAAAGATTGCTTCGTCGTTCCTCCTCGCAATGACGGTCAAGGGAGTGTTTACGTTTTCGGAGAATAAAAAAAGCCCCTGCGAAAGGAGCTTAATTAGTTTTACAGATAAATCAATGCAACTCATGCTTCAACGCCCTTTCAAGTGAAAGGTATTTGAACTGGTAGCCTTCGCTAATGATCTTTTTCGCGCTTACGTTCTGGCTCATGTAGAGCAGGTCGTGCATCTCACCCATTACTGTTTTCATAATGAATTTGGGCATGCCGGGAAGGAAATAAGGCACGTCGAGCACTTGGGCTACATTCTTTACAAGCTGCTTTTGCGTTACAGGATATGGCGCTACGGCATTAAAGGCCCCTTCGAGCTTATGGGTAAGCACAAAAAGATAAATGCCAACCAAATCCTCGATATGTATCCACGACTGAATTTGGTTTCCGTTGCCAAAAGCCGCGCCAAGCCCAAATTTAATAGGCTTTACCAGTTCCTTCAGCATGCCGCCTTTATGCGATAATACAAGTCCCGTCCGTATCTTTGAAACGGTTATGCCAAGTTTCGCAATCTTGTCGGCAGCCTGTTCCCATTTGGTGACTACAAGCCCTAAAAACGAATTATCAGCAGTATCATCTTCTTCAGAATATACCTTATCCAGGCTGTCCGGGTAAATGCCTATGGCGGAGGCCGTAATAAAATGGCTTACTTTATTGGGAACACTTTTCAGCAGGTCATAAAGCATATCGGCAGATACGACGCGGCTTTCGAGTATTTCTTCTTTGTACGAATCGGTCCATCGTTTAGAAATGGAAGCGCCGGCAAGGTGTATAATGACATCAACCTCATCAATACAGCTCTGGTCTATCTCGCCTTTTTCAGGATTCCATAAAAAGCCTTTGTACTGGGTTTCATTCTGGAGCTTTTTCCCGGAAGTAGTAAGGTAATTTATATGGATACCGTTCTTAAGCAGCAGCGAAACGAGTTCGTTCCCTACAAGTCCCGTAGCTCCGGTAATTAAAACTTTCATAGCATACTGTTTTAGGTAAAGGTAAAATCAAAGTCCTAATGCCAGGTTAAATAAAATGTGTTTAACGAATGTTTAGGAATATGGCGCTACTTTAGCTTAATACTCCACTCAAAATCCATTTCAGAAACCTGATCTCCTGCCCGGTCGGTCCCCACAGATTTCATCCAGAAGGTTTGCCCCTCGCCGGTGGCTATAGCTTTTTGGATAGCTTCTTCAATAAGGTGGCCGTCACTGCAGGTAAAAGTGATCCTGCCCCGCGCTTTCTTCGAAAAATTGCCTTTGTTATTGGCAACCAGCATTGATATTTTTTTCCCGCTTTTCTTTATATGGTACATTACGAGCGCACCCGTGGTAAGCTCTGCAGCCATAGCCTGCACGGCAAAATACATGGAATCGAAAGGGTTTTGGTTGAACCACCGGTGCTTTACCGTGGCAACGCATTGTGTTGGCGAAATAGCTTTAACCCGCACCCCGCTCCAGAAAGCAGACGGAAGCTTAAAGAACAGGAACGTGTTGAGCTTAGAAGGCGTGAATTCCATTGTTTACTATATTTTACGCTAAAGTACAGATTATTACTGATATTTCTAAATGTTAATATTTTGTTAATTTAAGGTACTTTGTATTGCACAATACCTTCCAATAGACATATATTTGCATAGAATATTAATAGACATAAGCATCTACTATGGAAACCACAACTAATAAAAATACATCGACACTGCTGCAACTGAGCGCTTTTGCACAGTATGTCTTCCCATTAGGGAACTTTATATTCCCTGCACTTATATGGAGCCTTAAGAAACAGGAATCGGATTTTGTAGATTATAACGGAAAGCAGGCTATCAATTTCCAGCTTAGCCTCTTTATGTACTCTGTCATACTTATGATCATTGCCATACCGATATTCCTGTATGCCATATTCAACAACCTGAATTTTGAAATGATAGACAACGGTCATTGGGTTATAGAACAGTTCAGTACCGGCAAGATCACCGGCCTGGCTATAATAGGCGCAGCAGCTGCTTTTCTGGTGCTTGTACTTAAAGTAGCAGAATTCTTCCTGATACTTTATGCAGCCATAAAAAACAGCAACGGCCAGCGTTACGATTTTCCTTTAACCATTAAATTTATAAGGTAATGAAAAAAATAGCATTATTATTTGCACTCACTGCTATCCTGGCTTCCTGCAATACCAGGTACGAACAGGATAATGACGAGAAAGGGAACATTACCCGCAAGACCACCGAAAAAACTCCCTTTAAAAATACGGAACTCGAAATGAAGGGAACCATAACCTTTAATGACGCGGGCACCGAAATTACAGGTATTTCCAACGGCGGCTATGTAAAATACATCAGTAACGAAATGGCGCTGGAAGCGAGGCCGGGAAAGAACGGTACTGTCGGCATACTGATACATGAGGATGGGAACGAGGTTCCCTCCCAAAGCGAAAAAGGCAAAGAATTATTGGAGGATGCTATAGGGCGAATGCAGCACCTCCAGGAAAAATATAACCAGGAGTAATCAACCTGGTTCGGAGTTCAATCATCAATCAATCATCATCAATCATCAATCAAAAAATGGACAGTTTAATCATCAAACACGAAAGCTTATGAACATTGAGAATACCAAAGCACAAATGCGAAAAGGAGTTTTGGAATTCTGTATCCTGTGTGTATTACAACAAAAAGATGCCTACACGTCAGAGATCCTGGACACACTTAAAAACGCTAAACTGCTTGTTGTGGAGGGTACGGTTTACCCGCTGCTCACAAGACTAAAAAACGACGGGCTGCTCAGCTACCGCTGGGAAGAATCTACATCGGGGCCACCCCGAAAATATTACGGCCTTACCGATGAAGGGCATGAATTTTTAAAAGAATTAAACAACACCTGGACGGAGCTATCCGATGCAGTAAACATTATAACCAGTCAAAAAGCATAAGTCATGAACAAAACAGTAAGTATAAATTTAGGAGGCCTTTTCTTTCATATCGATGAAGATGCCTATCAAAAGCTGAATCGCTACTTTGATGCTATACGGAGCTCGCTTTCGGCAGATGGCAGGGACGAGATCATGAGTGACATTGAAGGCAGGATCGCAGAGCTGCTGACAGAAAAGCTTAAGAATGACAAACAGGTTGTAAGCGTTCGCGAGGTGGAGGAAGTTATTGCCGTAATGGGCCAGCCTGAAGACTACAGGATAGACGACGAGTCTTCCGAAAAAAAAGACAACAGCTACACTTCGCCATTCAATTATGGCTACTATCCTTATAAGACCAAGAAGTTTTACAGGGACAGCGACAGGGCGCTCGTAGGCGGTGTATGTGCCGGTATCGCCCATTATTTCAGGATAGACCCGCTTTGGGTGAGAATCATCTTCATCCTGTCACTGTTCATTACCTTCTTTTCGAGCCTTATCGTTTATGTGCTTTTGTGGATACTTATCCCAAAGGCCATAACGACTACCGAGAAGCTGGAGATGACGGGAGAGCCCATCAATATTTCTAACATCGAAAAAAAGGTGAAAGAAGAGATAGACCAGGTAAGCGAACGGCTGAAGTCTATGGACTATGAGAAAATGGGGGCCAATTTTGGTTCCGGCGCCGAAAAGGTGGGTAACGGTATCGCCGCTGTATTCATGGCTATCTTTAAAGGCATAGCCAAAGTGATCGGTGCGATCATAACGATATGCTCGGCGCTTACGCTGGGGGGATTAATCGTTTTTTTCCTCACTACACTTTTTACTACGACCCTGATTGACACCCCTATGTTCATGTCCCACAATATGTTCAATTATACCGATACACCTTTTTGGATAGTTGGGCTCTTAGTGCTGTTCACCTTTGGCATACCGGTATTCTTCCTGTTCCTGCTCGGGCTGAAGATATTAGTAGAAAACCTGAGGCCGGTGGGTAATATAACCAGATATACACTTTTGGCTATATGGATTATATCATTATCAGTGTCAATATATCTGGGCATAAGGCAGGCAACTGAGATCGCATACGAAGGCAAAACAATAAAGGAAATGCCTGTGAACGTGGACGACAATCTTACGCTTAATGTAAAACTGCGTTACAACACGCTGTACTCTAAATCGGTAGATTACCGCAGGGACTTCTACATTACGCAGGATTCAACGGAAAATGATATTATTTATTCTACCAATGTCGATATCCACTTTATTAAGACCGATAAGATGAAACCTTTCGTACAGATTGAAAAACTTGCTGAAGGCAGCTCATCATCTGAAGCGAGGAAAAGGGCAGAAAAAATAAATTATAATTTTGAGTTAGTTGGAAATACCTTAATTTTAGACAATTATCTTACAACCGACCTTAGGAACAAGTACCGGATGCAGCGTATAGCTGTGTATGTTTACCTTCCTGAGGGCATGATGCTCCAGTTGGACCGCAACACCAGGGATTACATACGCTCTGATTATTCTGACCTTTCTGTGCAATGGAGCGATAAGGACCAGATGTACCTGCTGGATGGCGATGAGCTGAAATGCCTTGACTGCGAGGAAACGGATGATGCAGAAGTAATAGCACCTGATGCAGATGAAAACGTAAATATTGAGTTTGAAGGAAACGACACAATGCACATTCATAACGACCACGAAAATGTAGATGTTGAAATGAGCGCCAATAAGGACGGCTTTAAAATAAAAACAACAACCAAGCGAAACTAACTTAATTCTGTATCATTATGATCAAAGTTATTACCCATGTGGCCAAAGCAATTGTAGCGGTCGCAACAGCACTTCTCTTTTTTTCCTGCGGCTTTGAGGCTAATTTTAAAAGTATGGACGGCAGCGGAAACGTTGTGACCAAAGAGCGCAAGCTGACGGGCGACTACAAAGCGATCTCGGCAGGCAGGGGAATTGATGTGGTTATTGAGCAGGGCGACAGCTATGCCGTGATCGTAGAAGCCGATGACAACCTGCAAAGCCATATTACAACAAAAGTGGAGGGCGGCGAGCTAAAAATCTCTGCCGATGTTAACATTCGCAATGCCACTTCAAAAAAGGTGATCGTAAAAATGCCTCATATCGAGAGTATTGAATCCGGAAGCGGCGCGAGCGTTACCAGCAGGAACACACTGAAAGGTGAAACGATTGATCTTTCATCTGGCAGTGGCAGTTCGATAGATGTTACCATAGATGCAAAAAACAGCACTTGTGAGTCGGGCAGCGGCAGTACGCTCACCGTTGCCGGAAAGACTGATAACCTGGAAACAGAATCATCGAGCGGAAGCTCACTGAACGCAAGGAAACTGGCTGCAAAAAAGGTGAAGGCTGAGGCATCAAGCGGAAGCACAATTACTGTAAATCCTGCGGAATCACTCTCTGCAGAGGCATCGAGCGGCGGCTCTGTAAATTATGTATCTACTCCTGCGAACCTTACTAAAAAAGCCTCTTCAGGCGGATCGGTAGGCCAGGAATAAATAAAAAATGCCCGTGTAACAAGCGGGCATTTTTATCACAATTTTATCATCAATCAAAAAAACAAACATGAAACAATTATTCCTGGCTGTATTGCTATGCCTTTCGTCAATTGGCTATTGCCAGCAAAAAGAAACCGGGTATCCCGCTTCGCAAAAGGAACTGGAGAAAAAGATCATTGCTCTTGACAAGGAGATTTTCGATGTCTTTAACAACTGCAATATTGAGGCTTTCAGGGCATTTTTTACGGAAGACCTAGAGTTTTATCACGATAAAGGCGGTATGACCACCTCCCGCGATGAAATGATCGCCAAAACAAAACAGAACCTTTGCAGCAAGCCGGGATGGCAGATACGCCGTGAACCTGTGGAGGGAACATTGAATGTGTACCCGCTTGATGGTTACGGTGCCATACTTACCGGCGAACACTTGTTCTATGTAACCGAAGACGGAAAAGAGCAACTTACCGGGCGCGCTAAGTTCACCCATATATTCCTGCTCAAAGAAGGCAAGTGGAAAATAAGCCGCATCCTGAGCTACGACCACCATGGCGTGGAATAACTTCTGATTTTTTTAAAGCGAAAACCCCTCCCTTAATGCCATTCGGGAGGGGTTTTTATAGGTATGCCATTTGTAAATGGTACTATCTTTATTTCTTAAGAAGCTCCTCAACGGCTTTTTTCAGCTGCTGGTCTTCTCCTATATTGGTTTTACCCGGCTCGTTTTTTACTTTCACATCCGGCTCCAGTTGAAAATTTTCCATCAGCCTGTCTTCTGCCACGGTACGCATCCCTATTTGAGGGATACCGAAAACGGTGCTTCCATCGATCATTTTTTCCCACCATACTGCCGTACCCGTACCAGGAACCGGCATTCCTATGAGTTTGCCAATGCCTAAAGCTTTATAAGTGTACGGGAACATGTGCGCATCAGAATAATTGCCTTCGCTTATCAGTACTGCCGAAGGTTTCTGCCATTTGAATAACGGCTCCGACCCCATCTTCTGCCCTCTCGGCTCAAAGGTCATATAGGGCTTGCCGCTAAGGAAAGTAGCAAGGTCATCGTGCAGCCATCCTCCGCCATTAAAGCGGGTATCCACTATAAGGGCCTCGCATTCATGGTACTTACCCAGCGCTTTTTCAAATACGGTACGGAAACTTTCAGAGTTCATCCCTTCAACATGCACATAGCCTATCCTGCCACCGGAAAGGCGCTCTACGTCTTTCTCCCTGTTCTTTACCCAGCGCTCGTAGGCCAGCCCATTCTCTTTTGAGAGGGTTATTGGCTCCACCACTTCGTTCCAGCGTTTGCCTGCCTGCTCATCAAACAGGGAAACCTGGGTTTTCTTATCAGCCTTGCGGTTCAGCAGGGCATAATAGTTTTGCGCAGGGGTAATTTTTACACCGTCTATGGCTTCAATAATAACACCTGCCTTAATTTTCTGCTTTGTTTTATGCATCGGGCTTTTGTCGAGCACTTCTGCGATCCTAACGCCATTACCTGTGTAGCTGTTATCAAGGTACACACCCAGTGAAGCTGTCATATCATTGGTAGGCAAAGGTTTCGGGCGGTAGCGGCCTCCGGTGTGTGAGGCATTCGATTCGCCAAGCATTTCACCTAAGAGGTCGGCAAAATCTACAGAGTTATTAATGTACGGCAAAAATTTAGCGTACTCCTTTTTATAAAAATCCCAGTCGATGCCATGCAGGTCTGCCAGGTAGAATTTCTTTTTGAATTGCCTCCACGCGTGTTCAAACATGTAGGCGCGCTCGGCAGTCTGATTGAGGTTCATTTCCGAAGAGAAGTTCACGTTTTCCTTCTTGCCTTCCTTCACGCTTATTTTCGCAAGTTTGCCCCCTTTTTCGATAAGGAAAAGATTCTCTTCTTTTTTATCCATTTCAAGCTTGGAGTCACCACTATTCAGATTTACAAAAAGCTTGGTTTCCTTTTCCCTGAATTTTGTACGCCACAGGTTGTTTTCCTCTTCAAAACGGGTCAGGTAATAAATGTTCTCGCCATCTTTATCTACCACAAAGTCGGAAAGCTTTGAAGAATGTATGGTCAGCTTTTCTTTGCGGTCCTGAAGGCCTTCGAAGTCGATCCTTATTGGCTTAACGGGTTTCTTTTCATCCGCTTTATCATCGCCTTTATCTTTTTTATCTTTATCCTTTTTATCGTTGTCGCCTTTGTCTTTATCCTTGTCTTTTTTCGCATCCTCCTGCTCCTTCCAAAGCGCATATTCTGCCTTGTTCAACTGGAATTTCTTATGCGCGTCTTCAGTCAGGAATATGGCATACACATCGCTTTCAGAACCCCAGCTGCCGTGGGAACGATAGCCTTCCTTATCAGATGCCCAATACACCATACTGCCATCCATGCCAAATTTTGGCTGTTGGTTATTGTAGCCGCTCTGGCTCAGGTTGATGGGCATTTTACCGTCGTTCACATTAACAAGGCCGATATCGGTATTCCAGCGCTGGTAGGCCAGATAGGTTACAAGGAGCCACTTGCTGTCTGGTGACCATGTAAAATACTGGTCGCCATCAGTATAGGAATAATTATATTTCCCTTCGAGCACGGTACGCGATTTCCCTGATGCTTTATTGAAAACCCTTACTGTAGTACGCTCTTCCAAAAATGCAATTTCTTTGCCATCCGGCGAATACTGACCCTGGAACGATTCTTTCCCGGAATTTACCAATAGCGTTTCCTTTATTTCCGAAGCATCAAACATGTACTTCTCGTCCTTATTTACAATGGATGATTCGTAAAGGTTCCAACAGCCACCGCGCTCTCCCGAATACAGCAAACTCTTCCCGTCGGGGCTGAACTGAATGTTGCGTTCCTGTTCCGGGGTATCCGTTATTCTTTTGGTCACGCCAAATTCTATCGAAACCACAAAAACCTCGCCGTGCACTATAACGGCTGCTTCTTTGCCATTGGGCGATATTGCAAATTCCTGTGCATCTGCCTTTATAGCTTCAACTACCTTTTCATTATAACGCTCGTCCGACTGAATAGCTATCGCTACTTTTTGCGGCTGCCCGCCTGCCGGCTGGGTATAGATCTCACCGTCCCATGTGTAGCATAAAGTCCCATTTGCCGAACGGCTCAGGAAACGCACTGGGTGTTTGGCAAAATTCGTTACCTGCTGTGCATTGCTTTCCTTGTTGGCTACTAATGAAGCCTTCCAGACATTGAAGCTGCCGCTTCTTTCACTAAGGAAAAAGTATTCATTATTATTCCCGAATACAGGATTCCGTTCTTCGGTTGTGCTTTCGGTTACGGGAAAATATTGTTTGTCCTTAATATTATACAGCCACAGATCGCGCGTTACCGATGAGGTATGGTGCTTGCGCCACGGATCTTCATAGCCTTTCCTGTCATGAAAGAACAGCCAGTTGCCATCATTGCTGAAAACCGCCATTTCGGCCGGTGTTGCAATAATGCGTTTTTCCATACCGCCATTTACAGCGATTTCATATAATTCCGGCAGCACCGCCGACGGGAATATAACCGTAGCCACATCATCAAGGCGTGATGAAGCGAAGATCACCTTATCATCCGAAGGGGAAAAGTCAGAGGGAACGTCATCGGCAGAATGATACGTCAGCCTTTTGGCTACACCGCCGGTAGCAGGAAGCACGAACACATCTTTGTTACCATAACGTGTTGAGGAGAAAGCGATCTGTTTGCCATTGTTGCTCCACACAGGGTCAGCATCATAAGCCTCATGTATCGTAAGGCGTAGCGCCTGGCCACCGGATGCAGGTACTGTAAAAATATCTCCCTGGTAAGAAAAAGCGATTTGCGAACCATCCGGGGATATTACTGCATTACGAAGCCACTTAGGCGTATTATCAATACTTTGCGGTGCCTGCGGGTAGAGATTTGAAAAAACAGCCAGCATAGCAAACAGGGTAAATCTACTCATAGTGTTGTGTTTTATTTGAACAAATATATGTCCTTTTGAGTGCGCAGCCAATTATTCTTCCCAATTCAATTTGCAGGTTCAAAACATAAGCCTGCATAGGTGTTTTTTATATATTTGCCTCAACCAATAAACGTCCGAATTCTAATGAAAAAATTTCTTCCGGTGGTAATAGCGCTGCTTTTTGCCACAACCGCATTCGCGCAAAAAAGAGAAAAAATAAAAGGATCCAAAACGGTAACCGTAACCCAAAAGGAAGTCCAGGCTTTTGAAAACCTTGAGGTGGAAGACAACCTTGAAGTATTCCTTGTAAAGGGTGAAAACCAAGCGCTGGAAATAGAGGCCGACGACAACCTGCATGAGGCTATAATGGCCGAAGTGAAAGGCGGTACCCTGCGCATCTACACCTCAAAGGAAATAACAGGAGCCAAAAAACTGAGCGTAAGAGTTATCTATAACGATAATCTAAAGTCGGTTACTGTAAAACACGAGACGGTACTGAACGCGCTCACTGACCTTGAAGTGCCTTCCATTACCATAAAAGCGCTGGACTTTGCCAAATGCTTTTTGAATGTGAAAGCAGGCAGCTTTACACTTCAAATGAACGACAAGACCAAAGGTGAACTGAACCTGAAGGCGGAGACTTCTGTAGTGGAACTGAGCAAAAATGCGGAATTGAAAGCCCTGATTGCCAGCCCTGCTGTGAAATTCGACATGTACCAGAAAACGAAAGCTGTTATTGAAGGCGATGCTGCCAATGTGCAATTGCGGGTAGACAACAACGCTTCCTTTACAGGGAAAAAATTCACGGCAAAAACCATGGAGCTTACCGCGGAAGGCTACACTACCACCAATGTAATGGTGACCGACCTGATAAGCATTTCGGCTTCGGGGAAATCGGAAACGGAATTATTCGGGAAGCCGAAAGTAGAGGTTAAGAATTTTGCCGACAGCGCGGTTCTTTATAAGAAGGAGCAGTAGGTTTTTAGTCGGAGGTTGGAAGTCCGATGATGACAGAAATCGTATAAAAAAAGAAGCAGTACATTTAAAATGTGTACTGCTTTTTTTTATTTATCCGGCGCTGTCATCCGACTTCGGACTTCCTACCTAAAAATTCTTAATGGCTCTCCAGAGTCGCTAAGTAACGCTCTGCATCTAATGCGGCCATACATCCTGAACCCGCGGCGGTAATGGCCTGGCGGTATTCTTTGTCCTGTACGTCGCCGGAAGCGAACACTCCAGGAAGGTTGGTTTTGGTCGACTTGCCCTGAGTAATCAGGTAACCGGTCTCATCCATATCCAGCTGGCCTTTGAAGATGTCGGTATTTGGCTTATGCCCAATAGCAATGAACAGTCCTGTAATAGCTATTTCCTGTTTTTCGCCTGTAACATTATTTACGATCCGAAGGCCTTCCACCACCTGGTCGCCGATAACCTCATCCACTTCGCTGTTGTAAAGCACTTTAAGGTTGGCTGTATTCGCAACGCGGTGCTGCATTGCCTTGGATGCCCTCATGACATCCTTGCGCACAAGCATAGTAACGCTTTTGCAGATATTGGAAAGGTAGGTAGCTTCTTCGGCTGCGGTATCCCCTGCCCCTACGATCGCTACATCCTGGTTGCGGTAAAAGAAACCGTCGCACACTGCACAGGCCGAAACGCCACCACCTCTTAGGCGCTGCTCGCTTGGAAGGCCAAGGTATTTTGCCGTAGCCCCTGTAGAGATAATTACTGTGTGTGCATGCACTTCTTTATTACCGTCTATGATCACTTTGTGCCATCCGCCCGGTTCTTTGCTAAACTCAACTGCTGTAGCCATACCGATGCGTACTTGTGTACCGAAACGCTCAGCCTGCTGCTGCAGCTGCACCATCATGGTAGGCCCGTCGATACCTTCAGGGTAACCCGGAAAGTTGTCAACTTCGGTCGTTGTGGTAAGCTGGCCCCCAGGCTCCATACCGGTATATAATACAGGGTTCATATCGGCCCGCGCTGCGTAGATCGCTGCGGTATAGCCCGCAGGCCCTGAACCGATGATAAGGCATTTTATCTTTTCTATAGTATCTGACATGATTATATTATGCTGATTAAATGGTACGCAAATGTAACATTAAATTAAAAAACCTGCTACAGATACTTATTAGTTTTACTTATGAGAAAATAACTTTACGTAATGATTGTGTTATAAAGGGGTTTGTAGGCAAAATGCTAATAAAACATTAAATGTGCTAAAGTTTTATTAAGGCGTTTCCTCACAAAAAAACGTATCGCTAATTTTAGGGAAGATTAATAACCTAACGACTAACTAAAAATATAAAGCTATGTACATTTCTATCTTCAGGACACTTTACAAAAATGTTACCGACAACGAAAGAATCGAACGTTTACTGAGGCGCAACAACATTTCATTCGAAAAAACACTCAATGAAAAAGGCTCACGTTATAAAATTGCCTATGATAATGAAGAGACGTTGTCTACTTTCAGGAAAAATCTGAGGACTATGTACCCTCAGATATGTTTGTAACAAATCATCGTGGTATACTATAAGATCCTCCTGTATCCGGGAGGATTTTTGTTGAAGTGCAATCCCGATAATTATCGAAATAACCTTCCTGCACCGGCGGGACGCAAATTAATATAAAAAAAGCCGAACATTGCTGTTCAGCTTTTTGTCGGGGTGGCAGGATTCGAACCTGCGACCTCCTGGTCCCAAACCAGGCGCGATGACCGGGCTACGCTACACCCCGAATATCTCTCAATTAGAGGATGCAAAGATACTATTAAAAATGATTTCTCAAAACATAACAGGGGTTTTTATTTCACAAATAAATATGCTTAGATTTTTGATTTCATAAAACTTTAAAAACAACGTTTTGTATATTTAACTTCCTAAAAAAACCATCATTATAAAAAAAATTCTCTTTGCCATCCTATTCTCAGGATGCTTGTCCGGCCTGCATGCGCAGGGCATCGTTTATCAGGAAATAAATCTGAAGTTTGCCATAGTAAAATGAGCAACTATAATATATGGAAGGGGCCGCCTAATATTAAGCGGCCCCTTTAATTTATTAAATATCCGTTACTTTTTGGCAACGAACTTCATGATCATATCAGGCTCTGATTTCATCTGGATATCAAGCTTGTCGTCTGTAAGAGTCAGCACATTTACTTCCTCTTTTTTATCCTTTTCAGTGTCGGCAGCCATTGTAAGGGTTTTACCATCATCACTAATGCTCCATGTACCTTCGGTTGTTATGTCTTTTGTATCTTTTATCGTCATGGCGAACCTGCCATCGGCTTTGAATTCATAGATCATGTTGCCCTTCACTTTAGCCATAGTTTCAGCCATCTTCTTTTTCATTTCCTCCTGCTTTTCTTTCGGCTCTTTAGCGATCATTGCTGTAGGGTCCATCTCCTCGATTATCCATGTCTTAGTGATCATGGTTTTGGCATCAGCTGCAGGGGTTTCTTCCGTTTTGGCTTCTTCCGTTTTGGCAGCAGCTTCAGTTCCTTCTTTTGCAGCATCGCCTTCTTTCTTTTCGCCGCAAGATGCTAACATCAGAGTTACAGCAAGTGCAAGCATTAAATTTTTAAATTTCATAAAGTTATATATTGGTTAAGCCACAAATAAAATAAAAATTTTCATACAAAACATTTAGACAACGTTGTTTTTTAACTCTTTTTAACAGATATTATCATACCAACATTGCAATCTGTCGCAATGTGTCGCAATCTGCCCGCCTGGTTGTCGGGTTTGCCCCGCTTCGTTCACCCTGTAATATTCTAAATTTGTATAGATCATTCAGGACAAACAACTTAAAACCCATCGTTATGCAAAAAATAATGCCTTTTTTATGGCTCGATGCCAATCTCAATGAAGTGGTAGACTATTATACCTCCATCTTTAAAAGCTCGAAGGTGACCAGCTCGAACAAAACGCCCGATGGTAATCTGATGACCGCCTCTATAGAAATAGAAGAACAGCCGTTTATGCTGCTCAGTGGCGGAACCCATTTTAAATTCAATGAATCGGTATCCTTTATGGTGCGCTGCGAAACACAGCAGGAAGTCGATCATTACTGGAACAGCCTTACTGCCGACGGCGGCCAGGAAAGCATGTGCGGATGGCTGAAGGACAAGTACGGGCTTTCATGGCAGATAACACCAACCGTGCTCCTGGACCTGATGTCGGCGGGTGGTGAAGGCGGCCAGAGGGTAATGCAGGCCATGATGCAGATGCGGAAAATAGACATTGCTAAAATTGAAGAAGCCTATAATTGGTAATCTTAATAAAAGGCTATAGGAATGTGTCATTCTGACGAAGGAAGAATCTCTTTTGAATCAATAATTGAGATTAATTCCGCAAGCTACGTTCAGAATGACACGTTTTCTAAAGTTAGAGTTAAATCTATATAAATGTCATTCTACAATTTGCAGGTTTTATTTTCACGCAAAGGCGCAAATCCGCTAAGACTCATGCCGAATTTAGGGCGTAAAAGCCGCAAAGCATTGCTTAGTGATGTTTAGAGTGCCTAGCTTTGCGTCTTAGCGACTTTGCGTGAAATTCAATTTAATCTGCGCGAAAATAAAATTGGTTCAACTATATCTATACCATAGCATGGACAAGCCAAAAGACATCGACGACTACATAGCCGGATTTCCTGAGGAGGTGCAAAAGCTATTACAGGAAGTCCGGGAAACGGTGCAAAGCACAGCGCCCGATGCTACAGAAAAGATAAGCTACGGCATGCCTACCTTTGCCCTCAATGGCAACCTGGTTTATTTTGCTGCTTTTAAGAACCATATCGGTTTTTATGCGCTACCATCGGGCACAAAAGCATTCCGGGAAGAACTGGCAACATACAAGACAGGCAAGGGGTCTATACAGTTTCCGTTCGACAGGCCGCTGCCTTTAAAGCTGATACAACAGATCGTAAAGTTCAGGATTGCTGAAAATGAGGAAAAGGCAAAGCTAAAGAAGAAAAAGTGAACAGCCTTGGCAAGCGCTTCATCACTTATAAATAGCTTTTATCAACTGGTTAAAGTAACACCTTCACAATAAGAACTTTCCGAAACGATAACATAACCTAAACTAAATATTAGATAAGTGCGGATTACTTATTTTTGGCCAAAATGTCCCAAACGTGAAAAAGAAAACTTTTCGCAGGCTCGAAATTCTGCTCCATGTACTTACCTCTGTCATATTGCTGCTAAAAGGATATGCCGAAGTTGTAAAACACTTATATTTTCCCGGATGTATCTTATTAGGGCTCGGCATTATCGTTCTGTCCATTACTTTTTTTTGGAGGAAGCTGAACATAAAGCCAAAACAGGCCCGTATCATGTGCTATTACATTGAAGCCCCGGCCCTGTTCTTAACCGCGTATGTACTCTACCTCGAAAAAAATGAATCGTTGCCACATATATTCCTGCTGGCCGGCATGCTTTATCCCATGCTGGGATTCATCTCTTCGAAGAAATTTAAAAGGATAAATAAATCTTTAGACACTTCCCGCAGATAAGCATTAGGGAATTACATGGAAACCTGCAATTTTAGGCTTATCATCATTATCTAAAAAGATTACCTCCCATTCCAATTTCTTTTTGCCGGAAGATAACGTAGTATAGTAAAACCGGATTACTTTTAATCCCTCTTCTGTATCAAATTCAAAACCATCATCTTCAATCTTTCGTACTCCTTCAATGGCTTCAGAAAATTTTTTACGATCGTCGTTAAAAGCACTATCGTCGTCTGGCATGGGGATATAGGCCGGATCTGTTAAGCTGTAAAATCCTTTATGGTTACCGGCAATATAAAATCCTACAGCTGAACGTGCAATCTTCAGATAAGGGTCTATTTTTTCCAGATCATGCACTTTATATGTTATTGTTTCCGTTTTGAATATAGAGTTTACAGTAATGTCTATAATCCGGATATCTTTTTTTTCTTTTTCATTAAAACTCCTGAATATTATTACAGCCGCTTTGGATGCAATGAAAGAAGGGGAATACGGTTTTTTTGTATCAAGATTGAGATTGTCTATTTTAATGCTATAAGTATCATTCCCGGCCCGGCTTTTTCCATTTGGTAAAGAAACAGGCAAAACCCTGACTTTATAATTTGAAGCAATTTCCTCTAAAGGGTCTGTGACAGCTTTAACAGTAGTTTTAGCAGCTATTACTTTGGTCTCAGGAGAAGTTTGTTCATTATTACTTTTCCTGCATCCGATCAAAAGAACGAAGCAAAGTAGTATGCTTAAATTTTGTATACTCTCCATCTATTTATTTTTGATGCATGCACTTCCGTCCGTGGTAAGAACAATATCATGCTGACAATTCTTTTTAATATTATCTAAAACTAATTCCCAATCAATATTAAGTTCCAGGTCAGCTGCTTCGTTTTCTTATGTCAATTATCGTATTAACGAAAAATGTGATTTAAACTCTTTATCCTTTCCATTGGACTTGTACTTTACAACAAACCAGTAATCGGTTGCGGGGAGTACTGCGCCGTTGAAGGTGCCATCCCAGCCATGCCCGCCCGGTTTTACTACCGCTATCGCTTTACCGAAACGATCGAATATCGAGATTTCGGTCGTATAGCTGCTCAGCCCTGTGATGTTCCAGGTATCGCGTTCGCCATCGCCATTCGGGCTAAAGAAATGCGGGTAGTTGAGCGCCGTTACCGAATACACCGTTTCGCCACAGCCGTTTGTATCTTTAACAGTAACTGTATATTCCCCCTGACCGATATTGGTAAAATAAGGTTCGCTCTGGAACGGCCCGCCGTCAAGGCTGTACATGTAATTCCCCGAACCGCCTGTAACTGATACAGTAATTGTCTGGTTGTTCTGGAAATCGCTGCCTGCCTCTACTATAGCTAATGGCACTGACGAAACGCCAACTGTAGAAGTCGCCGTGCCTGTACACCCTGTTGTGGTATCGGTAATAGTTACGGTATAAACACCAGGCTCATCAACGGTAATGGCCGCCGATAAATCAGGCAAGGCAGTGCCGTCTTTGTCCCATGTAAATGTATATCCTCCCGATAGACCCGTGTCAAGGGTGGTACTGCTGTACTCTCCCGTAGTAAGGTTCTCGCAAAGGAAGGCATCGTGTATGTCCAGATCCGGCAGTCCATTCACACTGAACAAGAGCGTTGCCGTATTGTGGCATTCGGTCGCCGTGCCCGGCACGTCATAGGTTATCAGGGTATAACCTTCGCTAAGGCCTGTTACTTCGCCGGTAGCGCTTATCGTTGCAACGGCAGGGCTGCTGCTGGACCATGTACCGCCTGTCACCACATTAGCCAGTTGCAATGTTTCACCCGCACAAACTTCGGTACCGCCGGTTATGATTCCTGCATTGACAATCGGGGTAGGATTAGCAATAGCGATCACCGGGGTAACTGATGTACAGCCATCACTGTTCTTTACTGTAACCGTATAATTGCCCGGTGCAATATTGGCAAAATACGTCCCTGTCTGGAAGCTGGTGCCGTTTATGCTGTAGCTTAGCCCCGCACCTATTGGCGAGTCAATAGTAATCGTGCCTTTAAGATGGTCGCAATCAGGATTGACTACCGTTACAGATGCTACAGCAGGTAAAGCCTGTGCCGGATTGATGGTTACGCTTTTATTGGAAGTACAGCCATCGGCATTCTGCGCGGTAAGCACATAGGTTCCCGGCGCTACATTGGTAAATATGTTACTTACCTGGAAGCCTGAACCGATGCTGTAGGTCATGCCCGGTGCTGCCGGGGAACTGACTGTTATCGTCCCGGTTGTAGTGGCACAGAAAGGCTGTGTAATGCTCACTACAGGCATTGACGGTGCAGTCGGTGAAGGGTTCACGGTATATGGTCCGGATACCGATATACACCCGCCTGACGATTTGGTGGTTATGGTATAATTTCCGGCAGGTACGTTAACGAAAGTTGTGCCGGACTGGAAAGTCGTACCGTTGATGCTATAGGTAAGCCCCGACCCTAATGGCGAGGTGATCACGATATTTGCGCCGGTAGTACAGTCCGCCTGAGTTACAAACGCCACGGCGGGAGCGGGCGTTACCGGCTGTGGAGCTATTGTGGCCGACTGTGTGTTGATACATCCGTTAGGCGATTGCACATATACAGTATAAGTGCCCGGCGAAAGGTTTAAGAAGTCGCTGCCAGGCCCGTAGGTTGTACCATCGATACTATAAGTAAGCGTATTTGCAATTGGCGATACTACCGATATGCTGCCGGTCGGTGTGGCACAGGTAGCCTGAGTTACTGAAAGGACAGGTGCGCCCGGCCCTGCCAATCCCGGCGTAATAGAATACGGCCCTGATGTAGCTGTACACCCGCCGGAACTTTTAACGGTAAGCGTATAATTGCCCGGTGCAGGGTTCATAAATACAGGGTTCGGCTGGAAAGTTGTCCCGTTAATGCTATAAGTGAAACCCGCACCCAAAGGTAAATTAACTGTTATGCTTCCAGGGTCACCACACGATGGCTGTACCACAGTAGCGGTAGGTGTAGTTGGTACAACAGGCGCGGTATGGATGGCAACGGGCACAGTAATAGAAGTACAGCCCAGCGCATTCTTAACCGTTACGCTATAGGCAGAGCCCCCATTAAGCCCGCTGAAAACAGTGCCTGCCTGGAAATTTACACCGTCAATGCTGTACGTGTATTGTTCGCCAAGCGGCGCGAGTACCGTAAGCGTACCTGTGCTGGTGGTACAATCCGGATGCTGGTCCTGAAGGGTAGCTATAGGCGGTGCCGCCGCTGCCGAACTTATCGTTGCCGGATACAACTGGGAGATACAACCTGACGCATTCTTCACATACACGGTATAATCGGCAGGTGCAAGGTTGGCGAATTCTGTCGATGCCTGATAGGATGTGCCGTTAACACTATAGGTATAGGCCGTTCCAACCGGGGAGTTAATCGTTATACTTCCGGTAGGTATTTCGCATACGGGCTGCACAATGGTCACATCGGCAACCTCAGGTATGGCCGGCTGCGGATTTATGGTTACGGGGGCAGACGTAGAAACACATCCTGCGGCATTTTTTGTGGTAATGGTATAGGATGCATTTCCTGCAAGGCCGCTGAAAGCCGTACCCGACTGGAAAGTAGTGCCGTCTATACTATAGGTGTAGCCTGTGCCTACAGGCGCTGTTACATTAATAGTTCCCGTAGCCGAAGTACATGTAGGCTGTACAACCGTATAGGTCGCGGCGGCAGGGGTAAATGGCGATGCATCTATCACTACATTGCTTAGCGTAGAAATACATCCGGTGCTGCTTTTTATATATACCGTATAATTACCGGCAGTAACTCCGGTAAAGTCCGGGTTTAGCTGATAATTCGTACCATCAATACTATAGGTAAAGCTTGCATTGAGCGGAGATTCAACGGTAATAGATCCCATAGGTGTGGTACAGTCGGGCTGCCCGGTGCTTACATTCGGCACATCCGGCATAACTGGTGCGGCATTTATAGTGATGGGATTTGTTACGGATGTACATCCCGATGCGTTTTGTACGGTCACTACATAATCAGTACCACCGGCAAGGCCTGTAAAAGAAGTACCCGACTGGAAAGTGGTTCCATCGATACTGTAGGTAAGTCCTGCACCTGTTGGCGCGGTTACCGTGATCGTGCCTGTGGAAGACGAGCAGCTCGGCTGCACTACATTATAGGTAGCCACTGCCGGAGTGGTCATCGAAGCATTTACGGTTACATTATCAGGGGCTGAGGTACACCCTGCGGCATTTTGTACATATACACTATAATTACCGCCTGCAAGGCCTGAAAAAACAGGGTTCGGCTGGTAGTTCATTCCATCAAGGCTGTATAATAAACCTGTTCCAACGGGAGCATTTACTGTGATAGTGCCGGTGGGTGCATCGCATGCAGGCTGCGTTACTGTTACATCGGGCACAGCCGGCGTATCATTTATGATAATATCCGCTGTGCTGCTTCCTCCTATCCTACAGGTAGAAAGGTCTTCGGTAATTTCGTAGGTTACCGTATAACTGCCAGGCGTACTTGAAGCCACATTGATCTGTCCGGTAGCAGGGTCGATAGACAGTCCTGCTGCGGAACTGAACTGCCCACCGCTTGTGAACCCTGTCGAAGTAGTAGGGGTAATATTCCCACCATCGTGACAGGTATCGGCAGGTAAGCTGAAGGTTGTTACCGGCGGTGTAGCGGTATTTACGGTAACGGTTATGGGTTCAGCCACACTTTCACAGCCTTCCGGCGATGTCTGGCTTACATAATAGGTAGTAGTGCCTGTTGCTGCAGTGGATGGTACCGGCGGCCCCCCTGCCCCATCGTCCGGATACCAGTTGAGCGTGTTGCCCGGCACTGCCTCTGCGGTTAGCGGGTCGGCTTGCTGTCCCTGGCAGTAGGTCACATCAGCAACAACCGGCACAGGCGGTTCCTGTCCGGCAAAATTTATAGTGAGCGTACTGGTGCAATAGGCGGTGTTCCAGTCGAAATGATAAACACCCTGTGCACCGAAACCTGTGATGGATGTGTTATTGCCCGAAGGATTAGCGATCACTGTAGATGACGGGTTGTCAGAATGGGCAACCCAGGTGCCGGTACCCGCCGCCGCAATATTGGCTGTACCTGTACCGCATCCCATATTGAACGGATTGGAGGACAGGATGCCGTTATTAGCTGTGAAAGATATAGCATCGAGGTAGTTCCCTACGCTTGCCCCGCCCACACTGGAAACCGACTGGAATATGAACCTTGTTGTAGTCTGGCCTGCGGGTACCGTGTAGCTCCCGGTATAGTAGCCCCATGCCGTGTTTCCGGTTGTTGCTGTCTGCACTGAGGTATATGGCCCGCCCGGAGGCCCGGCAAGCAGCTGGCAGGTATCGGTACCCTGGCGGCCGCGGTGGGCAAAGCCATAATTGAATACCGTGGGCTGCGGCGTGGCATAGTCCTGGTAAACGCCCGATACAAGGTTGGCATTCAACTCGATGAATTGCGTGCCATCATACGAAGGAACATTTTCGTAATTGGGCACCACCCAAAATTCCATCATCTGGTCGGAAGCGGTAGTCCTCCATCCCTGCACGGCGTTGTGGTTCACAAACACCGGGAACGTGGTTGGCGCAGGCGGTGGCGGCGATTCGAAGCTATAATTTATGGTAGTTATAAGGCAATCGGTCTGGTTGGAGCTTGACGGTGCCGGCAGCGTGGCTACACATATAGAGAAACCCGAATTGTTGTTAGGCGAAGCGAGGTTATAATAAGTGCGCAGCTTGTAGGTCATGCCGGGAATAAGGCCATTGGCATTTATAACATTGTTTACACTACAATACAACTGGGTGAGCGTAGCACAGTCGCCTTCGTATAAAACCAGAACGGCAGGTTGTGGAGTTCCCGTAAAATTAGAAAGCGAAATACTGTGGTTACTTGAAGTAGCGGTGAATTGGTACCATATATCACCACCATTTTGTGTAGTGCAGGTAGTGCCCTGGGATGAAACGGTTGCAGTGGCAAATGCTGCTGCTGTTGATGAAGTGCAGGATTGGCCGGTATTTACCGTAAGCCAGGTTGCTGAAGCGCATTCGTCATTTACCGGGGGAGCCGTTAAACCGGCAGAAGCATAGGAAAAAGTAGTATAAAGGAATAATGAAATACAAAGCAGGGTAATGTTTTTCATAAGCTGGATTTTTGCAGCTTAAAAATATGTTAATTTTTTATAAAAAACAAACTCGATTTTGTGACAATTTTATGAATTATACATCTAAATCAGGGTTTTTCAGGTTATATTTAAACAGGAGCAATCTTTAAAATTCCTGCTTATTATTTTACAATCAATAATTCATTTAAACGCGATAAAACAAAAATACCCGGCTGCGCAGCAACCGGGGATTTACAGTATTTATAAGATGAAGTTTAGAAGATGATTTTCTTGCTTACCTCTCCTTTTACAGTTGATATATTAACGATCAATACCTGCTTTTCTGCCGTAAGGCCATTGATAACCGTTTCGGTGGCATTGATGTCTTTTGCATTAAATAACAGCCTGCCTCTTGTATCATATACCGATACTTTTGTCATATCCGCAGTGCCGGAGTTAATGCTGATGCTGTTGCCGTCTTTGTAAACAATAACGCTGTTGGCATCAAGTGTTGGGTTCTCTGTACTAAGCGGCTCTGCATAGATTACATTGAACCTGTTTGTGATAATTCCTGCCTCGGTAGTGAACTCATACGCTCCTTGTTTCAGGTCGTGCGTAATGTTGAGCAGGTTATCCTGAAGGTAGATGTCCTGGCCTGCTTCAAACACGCCATCCATGTGGTCAAGCGCGATCGTATAAGTGCCCGGCTGTGTTGCCTGGTAGCCCATTGGCACCACATCCGATGCTTCGAACGAAGGCCTTGCCTGTATGCCTAGGGCTTCTTCGCCTGCCAAAGAGAACAGCGTTACATCGCCATCATTGATGAAGGCTTTGCCGTCCCATCCGTAGTCAAGTCCAAGGGTTGTCATATCAGTATAGCCGATTGCTGCCTGCGAGAAGCCATCCTGTCCGGAAAGGTTCAGCCACAGCCTTGAGATTTGGGCTTCGCTTTCATCCTGTGCCGTACGGAAGATCTGTCCGTTGTTTACCGGTACGCGCATAGCGTTGGTAAAACGAACAGTGCTGCCTGTAGCCTGTACAATAAAGCCCTGTCCCGGGTTGATCACCCATGTGTTCGGTGCCCCGTTGAAAGCTGTGCCTCCTGCATCGCCCCATGCGTTGCCTGTATTGGCTGTATAGGCAAGCTTGGTTACCCTTGCATAATAACTTGTGGCGGCATCGTTTTTCTTCCTCCAGAAATACAGTGCCGATGCGTCTGCTATAGTGCCTGTATTGGCAGCATAGAAAGCATAGATGTTGATCGGTGACGGGTAAGGGTTACCTACCGCGTTGTAGCCTTGCGACACGCCTGACTGCTGAGGGGTTACCGCAACATTTACATCACCATTATTAGGTGTACCTACAAAAGTACCATGCCATGAAGTTCCCGGCGTTTGTGCATTAACATAGGCAGGGTGCGTATTGGCTACACGGATAAGGTAGCCCGCACCTTCGGCAAAAGTTGTGGAGCCCGGTACTGTAGCATACTGGTCGCTTAGCGGGTTGTATTTGTAAAAACGGTTGGAGAGGGTCTCCGGTGAGAAGCCAATCAGTGTTTCCCCTGCTACCGGCGATGACCACATGGCGTAGTCAAGCCTGTAGATAGGCGCGCTGTTTTTCTGCACGGTTATCGCTCCCGTATTGTCTACATCGTTCACCTGGATAAGGTTACCGTTGTTCTCTATAACAAAATTAGCCGCTCCTGCATTGTTTATCACATCGTTTTGAACGGTAAGGTTAGTACCGGATGCTATGGTAAAGGTACCTGAATTTACAACAAGGTTTCCTGCATTGAAAGTACCGTTGCCTGATGTGTTATAATTGCCCTGTATGATCGCGTTATGCGCAGTAGTTGGCGGCGTACCCGCTGTCCATGCTGTGCCGTTCCATACATTCGAAAGTTTTGCTATAGCTGTAATTACGTTTGAGTTGGCCGAGGTGCTGTTAGGCCCTTTTGCCCTCACCCTGTAGTAATATGTATTTCCTGCTGTAAGCCCTGTGACACTACGCGAGGTTGTATTGCCTACCGAAAGGTTATCATAACCGGTTACTAAGGTAGAATAAGATATCTTAAAGTTGTCCAGGTAAAAACGGTTAACACTTGAAGACTGTATCCTAACCTTAGAGTTGGCTGTACCTCCGGTGATAGTAACCGTTTTTGTACCTCCTGTACCAACACTTATATTAGATCCAACCTGGGTAAAAGTCGTACCATTAGGAGCATGAAATACCTGGATCGATGTAACATCTGTTCCAAATGGGGCTACATCGAAAGTTAGGGTCGAATTGCCTCCATTACCTGAAAGGTTAATCGTAGGGGTTGTGATGATTCCAGCGGTTGACCCGCCCGAGAGTTTTACATTCCCCGGACCTTCCCACACAGAAGTACCTGTCCATCCTGTAGTCTGCAGATAAGTATCAAGGCTGCCAGCTATATTATTACTTGTACCATTCCCATTACATCCTGAAAAATTTTCAGAGATCACTGTTGCGCCAAAAGCAGTTGTAGTTGCGACATCCAGGAAATATTCTGTAGCTGCGGCGCTTGCATTCCAGTTGGCTATAAAGCCTGTTGTACCCGCAGTACCATCATAGGTAGCTGCTGTTGCAACCGGTGCGTTTACGGCACTTGTGGTGAAAGTTACCTCATTACCATAAGATGTACCAGTAGCATTTGTAGCATACGCCCTTACATAATAAGTAGTATTATCTGTAAGGCCGGTTATAGTAGAAGTAAACGTTCCCGATCCTGTACCTGCTGAGACAGATGAATTCGAAAGCGTAGGGTTAGCTGTTGTAGCATATACAACGCCGCGTGCGGTAATTGCCGAACCTCCTGCATTGGTAATTGTACCTCCGGACGTCACAGCATTATAAGTAAGGTTAGAAATCGCAGCTGTAGTAAGTACCGGCCTCGAACTTGCAACAATAGAAAGATTGTCAATAGCAATAGGCACGCCTGTACCGCCAGAACCATCATTAACCCATTTGAATCGCAATTTTACTACACTCCCTACATAAGAATTTAGGAGTATTTGTTTATTTTGGAAAGTAGTAGAGCCATAAAATTCTAAAGGAGAACTGATAAGAATGTCTGCCCCACCATTATTAATGTAAACTTCGGCATAGTCATATACTGTGCTACCGCTAAGCTCTCCACCACTTTTCCAGTCGAAACTAAGTGTAGCAGCAGTTGCAGCAGAAAGGTCTACAACAAGATCGGCATAAGTACCGGTAGTTGTTGCACCACTAATGGTATAAGCGTAAGAAGAACCATTATTCGAAATATACATCGACTTTGTACCGCCATTTTGTGTGCCCGTACCAATTACCCACTTGTTAGTGCCCGTAGTACCAAAAGCAAAATCTGTAGTAGCGGTTTCAAAACTCTGGCTATAAGGTAATGAAACAGGCGTTGTCAATGTAGTGAAAGTACCCTGTGGTGAAGAATAGGTCGTGCCTGTTGCATTTGTTGCATACGTTCTATAAAAATAGGTCGTGTTGGGAGCCAGAGATGACAGCGTTACGGAGAAATTACCGCCTGATAGGTTACTGCCGGGATACTGTGTTCCTGACCCGTTAGCAAAACCAGATGTCTGGCTTATTTCTACCCCATAGGCTGTAATAGCGCTACTGCATGCCGTTAGTGTTGCAGTACCCGAAACCGTTGCTGCCTGGTGCGATATACCTGTAGCAGCCGCCGCAGTTACTGTTGGCGCAAAGGTATTTACTACCTGAATGTTAAAAGCAGTTTCATCGGCTAAAGTAGATGTATACACACGAATATAGTATATTGTACCCGAAGTTAATGTTGTTGTAAGTGTTTCACTGCTTGTATTAAATGTTGTGGCAGTAGCTACGCTTGTAGTATTTACAGGGCAACCGCCTGCATGAATACTCATGTCGATATCCTTGGAAGTACCTGTAACATTAATGCTATATACACCTGTACAGCCTGCAACAAATGTGTACCAAACATCTTTTCTGCCTGTAACACCTGTAATGGTAGTATAAGTAGACGCCACATTCGTTCCTGGTATTGCTGCCGCATTTACCGTTAAGGCCGTAGCATTACCGCAAAGGTCATTGCCTGGTGGTATAGAGAATGTATTCGAAGTTATACCTGTAAGTCCCGGCGATGTAAATTGTATCGCAGCGCCTGTAAGGCTTGTAGGGGTACTGGCTGTAAGCCCGCTGAAAGTAGCCGTACCTGCCGCGGCACTTATTGTAACAGTACCGCTCAATGTCCATGTTGCAGCAGTTGCGGCAGCAGTTATCGACGCTGTGCTTGTTGTAAGGTTATTGTACTGGTCCCTTACTACAACTACAGGTTGTGCCGTTAATGTACCTCCGTTAACAGAAGGCGCTGTAGGCTGGGTTGTTATAGCGAGCTTTGCTGCTGCACCTGCACCAATAGCCTGAGACAGGGCCGGTGTCGCGGTATAATTTGTTGAACTGATAATGATAGATTTTGTTCCTGCCGATTGCAGCAGGCTTGAAGCTGAAGGCGTAAATGTAATCTGCCCCGGAACAGTTTTATCATAAGCACTTGCAGCAAGTGTAGTGCCATCAACAGTTATGCCTGAAATACCGGTTCTCCAGGCAGCATTTTCCGTAAAAGTAATTACAAAAGGTGCATCAACGGTTGCGCCCACAGCTGCTGTAAGCGCAGGAGGCGTACCTGTTGTTGTAAAAGTGGAAAGGTTGCTGTAGGTATATGTCGTCCCATCATAAAAATACGACTTATAGTTGTAGGTTGTTTCAGCAGTAAGGCCGGACACCGCAAGCGAGAAATCGCCAATCGTGGTTACACCTGCAACGGCTGTTTTGGTTACCCCGGTTCCGCCAACGGCAGGATCATTATTATCTGAAGCCTTTGCAAAAACAAATCCTTTCTCTATAGTCGTAGGGCAAACGCCAAATTTATAAACGGTTGACTTTATTGTTGCAGAAGATGCAGTTTTATCTTGTGCAGCCAGAACTAAAAAGTCCGGAGCCACAGTAGCAGTCAGAACTATATTCGAGCCATTGTCATTAGAACTGAAAGTTGCAGGGGTGCTGTTAACCACCCTTACCCTGTAGTTGCCAGCAGTAAGCCCCGATGGCAGTGTTGCTGTTATAGAACCTGCTGATGATGTTACCGTTGTAAGCAGGTTGCTTGTTGCATCTGTAGGGAAAGTACCTCCTACGTTGGAACGTTGCACACTATAGGTACCTGTAAATGATCCTGTACCGCCTGTCGTATAATTTACAGTTATATTATTTGCCGTGTTGGCACAAAATGGGCCGTAACTTCCTGCCGTAGTAGTAACTGTAGGGCCTGAAGACGTTCCGGTAACCGAGATATCATCTATTGATAGCGTAGGCCTGTTGCCGCTTCCTGATATATCCCTCATAACCCAGCGAAGCTGGACTACCGCTTTATTTTCAGAAGCAGTTGGCAATGTCACAGAGATAGTAGAAACTCCTATCGACCCGGTACCTGAAGTATTAACAGAAGTAATTACACTGGTATATTCAGAACTGGCAACATCAGTAAATGTGCCTGTTGTACCTACTCTATATTGCAACCCGAGACCGTTAATACGTGCTGTTGTTGTATTTTCGTTACGTTGAGTCGCAGCCTTAAAACTTACATTTACAGAGGTATACCCTGTAGTGCTTACAGCAAGTGCTGCTGAACATAATGTACCTGAGGTAGACCCAATGCCAAGCTTGCCGCTCATATTAAATATACCCGCAGCAGTCAGCGTGTTATCCCCGACAGTCAATGCCCTATCGGTAGATGGCACCGCAGTCGGATACGTTGAGGCAAGGCTGCCTGTGATGTTCCATCCCTGCCAACCCGCAGGATATGCGGTAACCGAGCCTGTAAAGCCCGAAAAATCCTGTGTATACGGAATAGCCTGGGCAACAGGATTGGTCTGCCCCCATGAATTTATCCCCGATACCATGGCTGCAAAGAGCAGCACTTTCAATAAGTGTAATCGTAGCAATTTTTGCATAATTTAAATAAACGTAATTAAATTTTGATTTTTTTTAGCGCGCAAAGGTATATTAATTTCAGTAATAAATTGTTAATAGATCATACATACGTAATAATTATACCATTGGGTATACTAAAACATGTTAGGAACGCTATTTCCCTAAAATTATTTTGACGATTTTAGTCAATAAATAATTTAACACTTAGTATCAGCAGCCTGCCTATAAATGCAAAAATCCCCGGCTGCTCAGCAACCGGGGATTTACAGTATTTATAAGATGAAGCTTAGAAGATGATTTTCTTGCTTACCTCTCCTTTTACAGTTGATATAGTAACGATCAATACCTGCTTTTCTGCCGTAAGGCCATTGATAACTGTCTCAGTGGCATTGATGTATTTTGCATTATACAACAACCTTCCTCTTGTATCGTATACCGATACCCCTGTCATATCCGCAGTGCCGGAGTTGATATTGATGCTGTTGCCGTCTTTGTAAACAATAACGCTGTTGGCATCAAGTGTCGGGTTCTCTGTGCTAAGCGGCTCAGCATATATTATATTAAACCTGTTTGTGATAATTCCTGCCTCAGTAGTGAACTCATACGCTCCCTGTTTCAGGTCGTGCGTAATGTTGAGCAGGTTATCCTGAAGGTAGATGTCCTGGCCTGCTTCAAACACGCCATCCATGTGGTCAAGCGCGATGGTGTAAGTACCCGGCTGTGTTGCCTGGTAGCCCATCGGCACCACATCCGATGCTTCAAACGAAGGCCTTGCCTGTATGCCCAGTGTTTCTTCGCCTGCCAATGAGAACAGGGTTACATCGCCATCATTGATAAAGGCTTTGCCATCCCATCCGTAATCAAGTCCAAGGGTTGTCATATCAGTATAGCCGATAGCTGCCTGCGAGAAGCCATCCTGGCCTGAAAGGTTCAGCCACAGCCTTGAGATTTGGGCTTCGCTTTCATCCTGTGCCGTGCGGAAGATCTGGCCGTTGTTCACCGGTACGCGCATAGCGTTGTTGAAATGAACGGTACTGCCTGTAGCCTGCACGATAAAGCCCTGCCCCGGGTTGATCACCCATGTGTTCGGTGCCCCGTTGAAAGCTGTGCCTCCTGCATCGCCCCATGCGTTGCCGGTATTGGCTGTATAGGCAAGCTTGGTTACCCTTGCGTAATAGCTTGTAGCAGCATCGTTTTTCTTTCTCCAGAAATACAGCGCCGATGCGTCTGCTATAGTGCCTGTATTGGCAGCATAGAAAGCATAGATGTTGACTGGTGACGGGTATGGGTTACCTACTGCATTGTAGCCCTGGCTAACGCCCGACTGCTGCGGGGTAACTGCTACATTTACATCACCATTATTAGGTGTGCCTACAAAAGCACCATGCCATGAAGTCCCCGGTGTCTCATTATTTACAAACGCCGGGTGCGTATTAGCCACACGGATAAGGTAACCTGCGCCTTCGGCAAAAGTTGTTGAGCCCGGTACCGTGGCATATTGGTCACTTAGCGGGTTATATTGGTAAAAACGGTTGGAGAGGGTCTCCGGAGAGAAGCCAATCAGTGTCTCCCCTGCTACCGGCGATGACCACATGGCGTAGTCAAGTCTGTAGATAGGCGCGCTGTTTTTGTTAACTGTTACCGCTCCTGTATTGTCTACATCGTTCACCTGGATAAGGTTACCGTTGTTTTCGATAACAAAATTAGCCGCTCCTGCATTGTTTATTACATCATTCTGAACAGTAAGGTTAGTGCCCGATGCTATGGTAAAAATTCCTGAGTTTATAACCAGCTGGCTTGCATTGAAGGTACCATCGCCAGAAGTATTATAATTACCTTCTATGATAGCTTTATCAATACTCGTTGGCGGTGTTCCGGCTGTCCATACAGTACCATTCCATGTGTTTGACTTACCAGTTGTTACTGAAATTTCATTAGAATTTGCCGACACAGGCGTAACGGCCCTTACTACATAGCGGTATAGTGTATTTGAAGCGGCTCCTGTTACATTGTGGCTTACAATACCGTTAACGGCAGTACTGCTTACGGTTTTATCCTGATAGCCTGCCAGGTACGTGTTTGTAGTTGTGGCGTATGTTACAGCAAGGTCATCAAACGCAACGTTTCCGGAGTTTTTAGTAAATGTAAACCTGAATTTAACCAAGCCGGCAGGTAATGCAGGAGTTGAAGATGCATTGTATGTTTTGGTTGTACCACTGGTTGGCAGCCCTGTAAAACTTTGAATCGTAACCCATGAAGTACCGTTATACCCCTCTATAAGTAGCACACTGGTGCTGCCACCATTTGATTTGATGAAAAAACTAAGTGATGACGCACTAGCAGGATATGTAGGGGTTTCCAAAGTCTCTCCGGTAGCATCAAATTGTAATGCAGGCGATGCAGCCCCAAAGTTTCCTGATGATGTATATGTACCATTAACTGTTGTTGACCAACCGCTTGGAACGTTAAAACCTGAGTTAAACGGCTCGGTTGTGGTGGCTGTAGAAGCAGCTGACTGATATACATCCAGCCTGTAAGATGTAGCGCCTACGACTTCGTTCCAACGCGCTGTGAATCCTGACACCCCAACATTTGTTGCCGAAAGGGCAACCGGTGCAGGCGTGCCTGCCGCAATATTAAGTGTATAATCTTCGACCTCCCCATACGTACTGTCGCCGCATGCATTAGCTGTTTCGCCTGATGAAGTGTCAAAAAGCCTTATCCTCATTCGTACGGTGCCTACAAAAGCATCAACCGGAACAGCGATTGTTCCAGTATATGGGCCTACACCCACAGCATTGGTAAGAAGTACATTTTCATTAGCATCGTTAAAATCGCCATCTTTATTCCAGTCAACGTATACCAGGCCTTTATCTGCCGCATAACCATTAGCAATAGTGATAGTTAAAGGGTAGCTTTGGTTGCGCTCAACCTGGAATATGGTCGATGTAAAATTGCTATAGGATGACGAACCTGAACTATAGATCGTACCGTTTACATTAACTGCCGAAATCGATTCGTATGTAGAGCTGTTAATAGCAGAAGCGCTACAGTATTGTACCACCGGAACATCGCTTATTGAAACCCCTGAACTCCAGTTGGAGCCCTTGCGGGTAAATACGGTAAAGTAATATGTTGAACCGTTTACCAGTCCTGTTACTGTAACCGTAGCCGCCGAACCTTTGTACACTACATACTCGCTTGCAGCAATTGCAGTACCGGATCCGAATGCTGCATTGGCAGTATATGCAGTGCCATTTCCTGTCGGTATTGCCGTTACTGCGCTCGAAAGTTTTGCAACAACAAGTACTTCGTCAAAACAGCTGCTGTTTGTCCATGTAAGCCCAATTTGTGTGGATGCAGGAGTTGTTGACGCAAGCGATGTCACATTTACAGGAGTTACACATACTGTGGTAAAAGTTCCCTGTGCCGTGTATACCGTGCCTCCGCCATTGGTAGCAAAAGCTTTGTAATAGTATGTTGTAGCAGGACTAAGTGAGTTAACATTTATGGTAAAAGCCCCCGTTGATGCAAATGAGCCTATTTCTGAAACTTTAGTGCCGGTACCATCGGCAAAGCCATTAGTCGTACTGTAAAAAATACCTCGCTCGGTAACTGCCGAACAGCCGATAGAGGTTGTATTTCCTCCTAATACTACAGTTGAAGATGTAACCGAAGCGCTTGTAGGCGTACTGATTGAAGGTGCGGTATTTACACCTGCGCCTGTAACAGGTTTATTAAAACTGGTATTGACGCCAACACCCGATATTACGATATTGCCATTGTATGACTGTACAGCCGTTGGAGAGAATTTCACAAAAATTGTTTGCGAAACAGCGCCGCCCGGATGGCTGATGCTAAGTGTTGTTGTATATGTACCTCCGCTGGTTGTAGCATAAGTATAGCCGTCCAATGCTGCAAGGTTAATGTTTCCGGCTTTTGCATTTCCTGTCAGCGCAAAGCTTGAAGCGGCCGAAGTTGTGTTGATACACTGGTTGCCAAAAGCAAGCGTGCCGGCAGAAATGAAAGCCTCCGCTACCGCAGTTACGGTAATGTTACCTGAAGTAATTGGGCTGCCACCCGTTAAGTTAGCTGCCGGTATTACAACATTCATGGTAGTTACAGTAGTATCGAAGTCGGTATTATCATACGCCAGCATTATTGTAGCTTGTGTTGCAGAATCACGCGATACCGCCGTAATGGTAACACCCGCCGGGGCATTGTTCAGTATGAAGCCTGTTTCTGTAAACGAACCTGCATCTACAAAAGTTTCACCGCTTAACGTTACGGTGATCAATGCGCTGTTCAGTGTACCTTCATTCAAAGTCCCCGACAATGTTGCCGTAGGGTTGGTAGTAGTAAATGTCCTTACAGCACCATACGTATAAGTAGTACCGTCATAAACATAAGAGTTAAAGCTATAGCCTGTATTTGGAGTAAGGTTTGTAAGGCCTAATGTATATGCGCCCGTTGCGATGCCT
Source organism: Flavobacterium album (assembly GCF_003096035.1). NCBI lineage: Bacteria > Pseudomonadati > Bacteroidota > Flavobacteriia > Flavobacteriales > Flavobacteriaceae > Flavobacterium > Flavobacterium album. The sequence continues at coordinate 48,953 of NZ_CP029186.1, forward strand.
CCTACAGCAGTCTTTGTAACGCCGCTGCCGCCTACTATTGGATTTGCATTTGCAGAAGTAAGCGAGTACACAAAACCTTTTTCGGTACTTGCCGGGCATACGCCCAATGTTGTTATGTTACCGTTGAGGGTAGCCGTTGTAGCGCCAATTGAAGTCGCGGCAGACGAAGTGACAGCTTGTGAAACAGAAGCCGTGATAACTATATTTGACCCATTATTCGTACCGCTTATTGTTGCAGGCGTATCATTTACAACTCTTACACGGTAATTGCCTGCTGCTAATCCCGATGGTAATGTCGCGGTAATAGTTCCCGTGCCCGATGATACCGTAGCAAGAAGATCACTTGTAGTATCGGTGGCAAAAGTTCCGCCTGCTGCCGAACGCTGTACGCTATAAGTACCGGTAAGAGTGCCGGTAGTAGTATAATTCACCACAATATTGTTGGATGTGTTAGCACAAAAAGGTCCATAGCTGGCGGCAGTCGTAGTAATAGTAGGGCCTGTTACCGTAGCTGTACTGGAAACCGTAATATCATCTACTCCAAATTGCGGCCTTGTCCCTGAAGTCGTACTGTCTGTCTGATAAAATTTCCACATTATTTGTACTTCAGCTTTATTCTCAGCATCCGCAGGTAATGTAACAACTGGCATAGTCGTTGAAGCTGCCGCTCCGCTGAAAACAATATTAGATGCAGTTGCGTTTGCATCTACAAAATTACCGGTATTACCAACCCTGTACATAAGCCTTATAACATAAGGACGCGCACCGCTTGCAATCCTTCTTCCCGTCCACGCAACCTGTATCGTGTTTCGTCCTGTAGTATTTACAGACAATACTGCCGAACCAATACCAGCGCCTCCGGTATTGTCAAAATAAAAACCGTTTGTCCCGTTGCCAACAACCCTTCCATTAGCTGCTGAATAAGCTGTCGTAACGTTTCCATTTTGTACTGTTGCCAGAACCGGGTCTCCTGAGCCATGCTTCCAGAACATCATGTTAGCATTTGCTGCTCCACTGGCAACACCAGTCGTGGTATTTGCGCCTGTTGCCCCATTTATGGGATAGCTACCGGCAGTTATGGAAGCCGACCAACCATTGAGTGTCCAGCTTCCGTCCGACAGGCTATATACAGCTCCCGGATTGGTTTGGGCCAAGGAACTCATTCCCGTTACCATGGCTGCTAAAAGCAGCACTTTCCCTAAATGTTGTTGTAGAAATTTTCGCATAAGTAGCAGTTGTTATTTAATAAGTAGCTTTTTTTTGGGTATTATAATAAAGGACAAATTTATGCTTTTTTTTTCGAGTTATTATATACACAGATCCTGAAATGCAAATAAATAAACCCTTTATTAACGTTAAAGTCAAACAGATAGCCGATCATAAGGTGTTTTGTTACGGCAATGTAAAATTACAGTTACCGCAGTATTGAGGATGTAAGCCTACGTTTGTTAAATACTATTGTAAATAAAAAACCCTTCGCCCAAAAGGACGAAGGGAAGCCATAAAAACCACACCTTACTTTAATTTAAATGGCTTTTTTTTATTTTAGGGGCATCCGAAACAACGATAAGTATTGCACTATATACGAAGTACCTATATTTACGGTTTTAGTTTTTATCAAAAAAAGAAAAAATCCCTTATCGCGTTGATAAGGGATTTACTTTAAGCTGGATTATAAGGCTGTTAGTATATAAGCTTTTTTGTTATTTTACCTTTTGGGCTTGTTACTTCTACAATGAGCACCTGTTGCTGTACCTGAAGGCCATTGATAACCGTTTCGGTGGCATTGATATCTTTTGCACTATACAGCAACCTGCCCCTTGTGTCATAAACCGATACCCCTGTCATATCCGCAGTACCGGAATTGATGCTGATGCTGCTGCCGTCTTTGTAAACAATAACGCTGTTGGCATCAAGTGTTGGGTTCTCTGTGCTAAGCGGCTCAGCATAGATTACATTGAACCTGTTTGTGACAACCCCTGCCTCAGTAGTAAATTCATACGCTCCCTGTTTCAGGTCGTGCGTAATGTTGAGCAGGTTATCCTGAAGGTAGATGTCCTGGCCTGCTTCAAACACCCCATCCATGTGGTCAAGCGCGATGGTGTAGGTGCCCGGCTGCGTTGCCTGGTAGCCCATTGGCACTACATCCGATGCTTCAAACGAAGGCCTTGCCTGTATGCCCAGGGTTTCCTCTCCTGCCAATGAGAACAGGGTTACATCGCCATCATTGATAAAGGCTTTGCCATCCCATCCGTAGTCAAGTCCAAGGGTTGTCATATCGGTATAGCCGATAGCTGCCTGCGAGAAGCCATCCTGTCCTGAAAGGTTCAGCCAAAGCCTTGAGATAGCTATTTCGCTTTCATCCTGTGCCGTGCGGAAGATCTGTCCGTTGTTTACCGGTACGCGCATAGCGTTGTTGAAATGAACGGTACTGCCTATAGCCTGCACGATAAAGCCCTGGCCTGGGTTGATCACCCATGTGTTCGGTGCCCCGTTGAAAGCTGTGCCTCCCGCATCGCCCCATGCGTTGCCGGTATTGGCTGTATAGGCAAGCTTGGTTACCCTTGCGTAATAGCTTGTAGCAGCATCGTTTTTCTTTCTCCAGAAATACAGCGCCGATGCGTCTGCTATAGTGCCTGTATTGGCAGCATAGAAAGCATAGATGTTGATCGGTGACGGGTAAGGGTTACCTACCGCGTTGTAGCCTTGCGACACGCCTGACTGCTGCGGGGTAACTGCTACATTTACATCACCATTATTAGGTGTACCTACAAAAGTACCACGCCATGAAGTTCCCGGTGTCTCATTATTTACAAACGAAGGGTGTGTATTGGCTACACGTATAAGGTAGCCTGCACCTTCGGCAAAAGTTGTTGAGCCCGGTACCGTAGCATACTGGTCGCTTAGCGGGTTGTATTGGTAAAAACGGTTGGAGAGGGTCTCCGGCGAGAAGCCAATCAGCGTCTCCCCTGCTACCGGCGATGACCACATGGCGTAGTCAAGCCTGTAGATAGGCGCACTGTTTTTCTGCACGGTTACCGCTCCCGTATTGTCCACATCGTTTACCTGGATAAGGTTACCGTTGTTTTCGATAGTTAACGATCCGCCCTCTTCTACTACGACTTCATTAGTTACTATAAGGTTGCTGCCGGACCGTACCACTACCCCGGCTCCGTTAAGTATAGTAAGGCTTGCCGCCGAAACTGCATTATTCCCGGTAATATCCGGCTGGTAGCTTCCTGCGGCTATGACGGCATTTTCAAATTGTGTAGGCACCTCTCCGCACGACCAGTTACCTGCGTCGTTCCAATCGGAGTTTCCTGCGGCACCATTCCACATATTGTTATTTATTATTACTCCGACCGATGCCGATGCTGCTTCGGCACAGTTACCGCTTTTAACTATAGCACGGTAGTACGTGGTTTGTGCTACATCTGTAAAATTTAAAGTAGTACCGGTATTGCTAATATCGGATACTGCTGCACTAAAATCGGATACTGTAGAAGATTGCCATTTGATTATACTGCCTGTATGCCCTGACAATGTTAGGGTGCCGCTATTATCTGTTGTACAAAATTCGTAACTCCCTGACACTACCCCACCCACCGAGGGAGCATTTACAGTAACGGTTGCCACTGACGAATTTGCCGAAGAGCATGCACCGCTTGTAACCACTGCCCTGAAATATGTTGTAGCCGTTAACGTCCCGATAGAAGCGCCCGTAAGCGTGGTTGTAGTATTGGAGATATCGGCAATGCCTGATGTAAAATCAGATGACGTGGAGCGCTGCCATTTGGTTACGCTTCCCGTGTGGCCGCTAAGTATAAGGTCTGATGGCGTGCTGCCGCTGCAAATTGTCTGGCTTCCTGATACGCTTCCACCTGCTGAAGGTGCATTAACTGTAACGGTTGCCACAGAAGAATTTGCCGAAGAGCACGCGCCACTTGTTACTACTGCCCTGAAATACGTTGTAGCCGTCAATGCCCCGACAAAAGTGCCCGTAAGTGTTGTTGTAGTATTGGAGATATCGGTAACGCCTGATGTAAAATCAGAGGAAGTGGAGCGCTGCCATTTGGTTATGCTTCCCGTGTGGCCGATCAGTGTAAGGTCTGATGGCGTGCTGCCGCTGCAAATTGTCTGGCTTCCTGATACGCTTCCACCTGCTGACGGCGCATTTACAGTAACGGTTGCCACAGAAGAATTTGCCGAAGAGCACGCGCCACTTACAACTACTGCCCTGAAATACGTTGTAGCCGTCAATGCCCCTATAGAAGCGCCCGTAAGTGTTGTTGTAGCATTGGATATATCAGTAACGCCTGACGTAAAATCAGAGGAAGTGGAGCGCTGCCATTTGGTTACGCTTCCCGTGTGGCCGCTCAGTGTAAGGTCTGTTGGCGTGCTGCCGCTGCAAAGTGTCTGGCTTCCTGAAACGCTTCCACCTGCTGAAGGTGCATTTACTGTAACGGTTGCCACAGCGGAATTTGCCGAAGAGCACGCGCCACTTGTAACTACTGCCCTGAAATACGTTGTAGCCGTCAATGCCCCGACAGAAGTGCCCGTAAGCGTGGCTGTAGTATTGGATATATCGGTAACGCCTGATGTAAAATCAGAGGAAGTGGAGCGCTGCCATTTGGTTATGCTTCCCGTGTGGCCGCTCAGTGTAAGGTCTGTTGGCGTGCTACCGCTGCATACGGACTGTGACCCTGAAACACTACCTCCTACAGACGGAGCGGTTACTGTAAAATACGCCTTATAATTGGTCCCGCCATTACTGGCATATACTGTACCTCCGCTACACGTTACCGAAGCGTCAGAATATACTTCTATGGTGTAATTTCCCGCGCCAAGGCCCGCAAGCAGGTTGGTATTATAACCAACGTTTGACCACATCTGGTCCTGTCCGCCACAACCGTTATTAAAGCCGCTTGTATAACCTATGGTGTTCGGGACGAAATTTCCTGGGGTGGTACCGTTAAGATAGATCCTGTAATAAAGGCGTGTACTGGTTAGATCGCACCCGCCACATTTGTAGATATTGTGCTCAGCTCCCTTAAACACCATTCCGTTTGTAGAGCCCTGGCAAAATGTACCGATTGTAGCATTGTTAAAATCATAATTGGATGTGTTGCCATTAAGGTCGTAATACAAGTTTCCGTTACCATTTATGCTAAATACAATAAAGGTATTATTGAAGCCTGCACTTTGTGCGAAAATACCATTTGCCGCAAATAAGATAAGTAATAGTATTATTTTTTTCATATCCTTGAAAATTAAGGCATTAGTCTCCTAATACACAGTCTATGAAACAAAATTACATCTATTTTATAAATAACATTAACATGTTAATTTTAACAGTTTTACTATAACGTTTGCGTGTTAATAAGTTTTATTTTTTATACTAAAACATCAAAATAACCTGTAATTATACAAATTTTACCATGCGTTTTTATTGAATTGAAAAATGAGATATCCACAATGTTCAATTATATAATAAATAAAAAAAACCTCCTCACCTTTTAACGGGTGAGGAGGTTTGCCAACAGGAGTTGGCTTATTAGGGGGGTTAATTATAGGCTAGTAAATAATCCTTTTTGTTACCCTGCCCTTCTCGGTATTTATCTGTATGAGAAGTACCTGTTGGTCAGAATGAAGGTTGCTGATAACAGTTTCGGTAGCGTTTATGCCATCTTTGCTGTAAAGTATCCTGCCCCTTGTATCATAAATAGTAACATCGGTCATTTGCAGAACCCCTGCATTAATGTTTATTGAAGTGCCTTGTTTGTACACTATCACATTATTAGGGTCAAGCACAGGGTTGTGCGTACCAAGAGCTTCAGCATATACTACCTCGAACCTTGAAGTGAACAAGCCGGCTTCAGTTTCGAAAGTATAGTTGCTTGCTTTCAGGTCGTGGGTCAATCCACCAAGAAGGTTGTCTTTAAGGAAGATGTCCTGGTCTCCTGAGAACACTCCGTCCATGTGGTCAAGAGTGATCGTATAAGTACCCGGAGTATCAGCCCTGAAGCCCATTGGCACTACGTCTGCAGGATCAAATTCAGACCTTGCCTGGATGCCCAGCGCTTCCTCACCCGCAAGTGAGAATAGCGTTGCATTACCGTCATTCACAAAGGCTTTACCATCCCATCCGTAGTCAATGCCCATAGTTGTCATATCGGTATAACCAATAGCAGCCTGTGCAAACTGACCTTCGGTACCTGTAAGGTTCAGCCAAAGCCTTGAAATTACAGCATCTTCCTCGTTTTGTGCAGTCCTGAAGAACTGTTGGTTGTTCAATCCTACACGCATCGCATTGTTGAAGTGAAGCGTACCACCGGTAGCCTGTACGATAAAGCCTTGTCCAGGATTGATTACCCATGTGTTTGGCGCACCGTTGAAAGCAGTTCCTCCTGTATCACCCCATGCATTGCTGGTATTCGCAGTATAAGCAAGCTTGGTTACTCTCGCGTAGCTTCCTGTAGCAGCATCGTTTTTCTTCCTCCAGAAGTAAAGCGCCGATCCGTCTGCTATAGTATTGGTGTTGGCGGCGTAGAACGCATGGATATTAATCGGCGATGGATAAGGGTTACCCACTGCGTTGTATCCATTGAGTGTATTGCTCATCGGCACATCAATATTACCGCTTCTTGGCTTACCAATGAACTCCCCTTGCCAAGGCGTACCCGGTGCATTGGTCGTTGCATTATAAGCAGGATGTGTATTCTCAACGCGTATCAGGTATCCTCTGCCTTCTGCCATATCGGTAGTAACAGGGTCTGTAATTGTTGCATACTGGTCTGTAAGCTCGTTGTAGATGTAGAAACGGTTGTTAAGTGTTTCAGGCGAGAAGGCTTTAAGCTTCTGGCCTTCTACCGGAGATGACCACATGGTGTAATCCAGCCTGTACATTGGCGAGCTCAACCTGAATACGTCTATGTTACCACTGTTAGGGTTTGTAGTTACACCACTACCCTGAATAAGGTGTGCATAGTTTTCAAGTGTAAGGCTTCCTGTAGGAGCTACAGTAACAGCGTTTGTGATGTTAAGCACGCTTCCGCCCTGTACTTCCAGTGTAGCACCATCGGCAACAGTAAGCGTATTACCCAGTACTGTTACGTTTCCGGAAACAACCGGCTGGTTGGTAACATCACCGATAACAACGTTATCAAGAGCTGTAGGCACCTGGCCTCCACACCAGTTGGCCGGGTTGTTCCAGTCGGTACTTGTACCGCCAATCCACGATTTCGGGTTAACCGTGATCGTTGCACTGCTAACTGAAGAACATCCATTGCCATTATTTGCTGTAGCAACATAAGTTGTTGTAGTACCAGGTTTGGCATAAACGGTCTTAATAGAAGTACCTGTATAAGCTACCGTAGCAGCAGCATCTGTATAAAGTCCCGTTGTTGGTGACCATGCTGCCGTTGCAGGGGCTGAAAATACAAACGTTATGTTTGGCCTTGAGGCAGCTACAGCAGCTACGCCTCCGGTTGCAGCATCCATTCCTGCAATACCTCCTGTAACGTTATCCTGCATCCTGAAGTAGCTGGAGTTGAACGGTGTAGAAGAATAAACAGTATTCGAGCCAGAACCGTTTCCTCCGTTTCCTGCGTTATGAACCGTTTCTACGATGATGTTCGATGTTCCATCCCATGTATATGGCGTAGTCAGTGTAAAGGTTACCAATCCTGTAGCCGAAGGCGTAAAGGTAGTTGGGCCATAAACTGTTGATGTACCGGATACAAAACCTGTCAAATCTGTCGTAGTACCAGCAACCGATCCCATCCTGATGGTGAAATTTGTACAAGCACTTGCTGAGTATGCACCTAAGTTTAAGCTGATAGCGCTGATCTGGCTGCCTGCCTGCATACTAAGGCCAGTAAGCTCACTGGCCTTAAACATCATTTGGGCTTTCTGGCCGCCATAATACCCACTCAGCGGATTTGGCCTTGATGTATCTGTATTGGCTGAAACCGTAGTCCCTGTACCAATTACACCAGAGCCACTCATAGTACCTGTAACTGTAAGCGTCTGTATCTGTCCACTGCACATCTCTGCAGTTGCAGGAGTAACCGGGAATACAGGGTTTGGCAGTACTGTAGCAGTGAACGTAGCGCTCCTTGCACATGTTCCGCCGCCTGACTGAGTAGCGGCAATAGTATATACCGTATTTACAGTAGGGCTAAAGGTGTATCCTGTAGCTGCGTTTCCGGAATACGGCGCTCCCGCAGGAACAGACGTAACAGTAAACACATCATAAGAAGAACCTCCGGCAGTCAATGTTATAACATTTGATGCATTACCGGCACAAATAGTACCTGTAGCAGCGCTAAGCGTTAGAGCCGGCGGCGCTGTAACAGAGAAGTTTGACGATGTGGCGGTTCCACCCGGTGTTGTTACAGCAACAGCACCCGAAATACCAGCATTTACCGTAGCAGTCATTTGCGTACCGGCAGCATTTATAACAACCGGAGTTATTGGTGTAGCGCCAACTTTTAATGTACCACCGGTAAGATTAGTACCTGTTATGGTTATCACACCGCTATCAGCACAATAAGAACCCGGTGTAAAGCTTGTAATCGAAGGCGCAGCAGGTACTGCAATCGTTACCAGATAATCAACTGTTGTTCCCCTTGCATAGGCAGTACATACAGTGCCCTGGGTCATTGTCTGGTTCCTTACGTTCCTTACCCTCATCCTCCTTACACCAGCCGGAGCATTGGCAGGGATGTTCATAGTGATTGTTCCTGTCGCAGCACTTGCTATCGAAGCCGCTCCTAAGAACTCACTAGTATCAGCAAAGTCACCATCATTGTTAAAGTCGATCCAGATACCTACACCTTCCGGATTAGTATTTCCGCTCAACGCTGTTATACTTGCGGTATAAGAGTAGGCCTGGTAGAATGTAGCAGTATTGTTGCTTCCCGTAAGGAGCTCATAGTAATTATTAGCTGCATTTCCAACAAGGCCCGGAGTTGAGTTCAACGTAGTTGTAGCCACCGAAATTGCGGTCATATAATCTGTTGTATGAGTATTTGTCACTGTTCCTAAACAGTAGTCTGTAACAGTAAGCTGTGCTCCTGCCGATGTAACTGTACATCCTCCTGAAGTCACGACAACACGATAATAATATCCTGTTCCTACAGCCGTTGTAGCCGCGTTCACAGTAAGTGTTGCAGATTGTGCGCCACTATAGGTAGTGCCAGCCGGCGTACTGTCGGCCACGTCGGTGTAAGTTCCTCCCAACGTAGTTGCGAATTGCCACTGGTAGGTTGGCGATGGCGCAGCAGTAGTTACACTGAAAGTGGCACTGTTGCTCCTTACAACTGAAGCTGCAACCGGTGCAGCCGAAATTGTCGGCGCATTGATTGTAAGCGTTGCAGGGTTAGATGTTACCGGACCACAAGGCGCAGTTCCTGAAATTACTACACGGTAGTAATAGGTAGGCGCTGTAGGCGTATTTGTAGCATTTGTTACTGCAAGTGTATTTGTTGTTGCACCTGCATAAGTAACCCCAAGCGGTGTTGCATTAGCAACATTGCTATATGTACCACCTGCGCTTGTTGCATATTGCCACTGGTAAGTAAGTCCTGTACCTGTAGCCGCAACTACAAAGTTAGTTGTTGAACCCGCTGAACATGCAATCATGTTTGAAGGCTGCGTATTGATCACCACAGCGCTGTTTACTGTAAGTGTTGCAGGGTTAGACAACGCCGTAGCGCCACCATCCTGAACAAAGGCACGGTACCTGAATGCATTGTTAGCAGCAGTAAGTCCTGATAAGCTTAATGTATTGGTATCAGCACCACTGTAGGTAACACCACCTGTAGTTTCGTTAGATATAGGAAGCCATGTGCCTGTACCGGCATCCTGCTGCCATTCAAACGTAAGGTTTGTACCGGTAGTAGTAATGCTAAAGCTTGCTGTACCTGCACCTGAATCACATAACGTAACACCTGAAGGGTGCGAAGTGATTCCTATGTCACTGATAGTGAGCGTAGCAGCACCAGAAGTAACAGATCCGCATGGAGCAGTTCCCGAAACAATAACATGGTAAACGTAATGGTTCATGCCTGCAGTAGCTTCGTTGATTGTAAGTGTAGCAGTTGTCGCTCCATCATACACAGCACCATTAGTAACCGGAGTAAAGTTCACTCCATCCGCAGCTACTTCCCACTGATACGTAAGGCCTGTACCTGTTGCCGTTACACTGAACGCAAGAGTACTGTTTGGCGTTACTGTTTCAGATGCAGGCTGTACCGTAATATTTGCCGGCTGGTTGAAAGTAACAGTAGTTGTTTTTGTAGTAGTACATCCTGTAGTTGTTACACTGTAGCTTATTGTAACTGTACCAGCGGCAACCGGTGTAACAAGGCCTGTACTGCTAACAGTAGCAATATTAATATCAGAGCTTGACCATGTACCGCCTGTAGTAGCATTAGACAGCTGTACTGTATTTGGCATACATACTGACACACCACCTCCCGTAATGTTGTTAACTGTAGGGTACGGGTTAACAGTAAGCGATCCTGTACTTATACCTGTACCATTAGCCGACGTAACAGAAATAGTTCCTGTTGTAGCTGCTGCCGGTACAACTGCGGTGATAGAAGTAGCACTCACAACGTTGAACGATGCAGCGTTTACTCCATTAAATTTGACAGCTGTCGCACCTGTAAAGTAATTACCTGTTATAGTCACTGTATCACCAGCTCCCACACACACTGATGTAGGTGTGAACGATGTGATTTTTGGTGCAGATGGTATTACCGTAAAGGTATAATCTTCTGTTTCACCATATTGTATAGAACCACATGCACTTGGGTTTTGGCTATAATAGTCAATTCTTACCCTCATCCTGTGATTACCTATAGTAGCGCCCATTGGTACAGCAAAGCTTGATGACGCCGAAGAAACATAGGCTGCCGAATTATACATACGCTCACTTGTAGCGAAAGTAAGGTCATCATTCCAGTCTACCCATATCGCAATACCATAGGTATAAGTACCATTAAATGGTGTTACTGTAAAGTTAACGTTATTCCCTTCAGACTGGCTTACAGCCATAGCGGTAAAGTTGCCGTAGCCACCTGTAGAAAGGGCGCTGGTACTATTCGAAATGTTCGCAGCACCTCCAGTGGTAGCGAATGAAGAAATATAATATCCTGTACTTGTAGATATAGCACTACAATAGCCTTGCACGAACTGGACTGTTGTCCAGTCACTATAGCCATTAGCATCGCAATTACTGCGAACATGCAGATAATATGTTGTATCTAATGTAAGAGCGCCATATCCCGAAACCGATGTTGCTGTTGTTGCTGTTCCGCTGGCAGGCGGTATGGCAGATGTAGTAACAGCATATTCGTATCCCGATGGGACCGGAGCTGTTGACGGAGCCGACCATGATAGGTTAGCAGTCGTGAAAGTCGCAGTTGAAGCACTTAGGCCGGTTGGCACGTAACAAGTAGGTACCGGCACAACCTTAATGATATAATCTTCTGTCTCACCTTCTGTAGTAGTACCACAAGCCGGAACAGGGTATTCATCATAATCCACACGAACCCTCATTCTGTAATTTCCTGCCGGAGTACCGGCTGGAACAGTAAAGCTTCCTGCGAAGGTGTCATAATCGTAATCACTGAACACCATTTCACCGGCATCGTTAAAGTCAAGGTCATTATTCCAGTCTATAAATACACCTATTCCGAAACCATCGCCCCAGGTATCAGCCACTACTGCATTAAAATTAACCTGCTGCCCTTGTGACGCAGACGCTGATACTGTAGTAAAATCACTATATCCACCAGTACCATTAGCTGATGTGTTATTGATATTTGTATAGCCACCACTAGTACCGAAAGAAGTAATATATATAGTAGTTGCACTGGTAGCCGGCGCAAGGCAATAACCCGAATAGAATGGAGTGGTTAGCCAGTCGCTGTAAACACCTTCACTGCACACAGACCTTACATGAAGGTAATATGTGGTATTAGGAGTAACTGTAATACCTGATACTGACAAACCTGCTGCAGCCGTTCCTGATGAAGGCGGTGTTGCAGATGTAGTTACCACATATTCGTACCCTGTAGGGGTGCTTAGCAGAGGCGCAGTCCAGCTTACATTGACTGAGGTTGTGCTTGCCATTGCTGTAGCGCTTGCCTGTGGTTTGCCACATGCAGGGATAGCATCGATCTTGAAATCATCTAATGCAAGATAATAATCACCTGATATCCAGTTTCCTGTAACACGTATTTTTACAATAGAACCTGCATATGCAGAAAGATCGCGTGTATATTCTTTCCATGCTAACGTACCATCGTTTGCAATAGTTCCAATATCAGTATATGTAGCTCCATAGTCTGTCGATACAGAAACTACCATGTTACCGGAACCTGCAACAGGCGACGTTGACTGGTCATCATAATTAGCATAATAATATTTGAGGGTTAACTGCTGGCTGGCTGGCAGTACTCCAACATTTATAGTAGAAAGGTTTGAAGTCGTATTACCAGAATAAAGGTTCCTGTAAATACCAATGTTGGTATTACCGGCAACAATTATTCCTACTGTCCAGTTCGCAGCAACCCATCCGGCCGGCACTGTAGATGCGACAGCAAATCCTTCCGTCCACGGCGCAGTTGTTATATATTGCGTAGTAGCGGTAAGGGAAGTTGAGTTGGCACTGTAACAAACAGTACCGTTAAGCGCTCTTACCCTTATATAATAGGTTGTACCCTGTGTTAAACCTGTAATATTTGCAGATAATGCAGATCCTACATTCAATGCCTGGTAACCCGGCACAAATGTTGTAAAGCCCGCATTTGTTGCTACATCAAGCTCGTATGTTACGCCGGCAGTAGAAGACGCCGTCCACTGTGTGTTAAGCGATGTTGTTGTAGATGATACAATTGCAGGTGTACCAGGAGTACCTGTTGCCGTAGCACAAGTAGTAACCGATTGTACTAGAGGCGATGTTGTATTGTAAACCGGGCCATAACAACCGGTGTTATTATAGCTGTACACATAATACTGATATGTGTTAGCGCCCGTCAATCCTGTTTGGCTGAATGTTAGCGCATTGCCATTGTATACAACGGTACCTGTGCCAAGTGCCGCATTAGCTGCATAAACAGTGTAATCAACCGGATTGGTAACTGTAGCGGCACCCGAAGTGATATTATACCTTACAACAAGGTAGTGGCTTGGAGCACTTGCCGCAGCAGTATAACTGCCCGTTAGCGTTGTATTTGTAATTGCAGATGCTACAAATGCTGTAGGCTGGTCAGCCGGAACACTACATGGGTTAAGGTCGCCAAAGGCAAAATAACCTTTATAGTCAGCGCCAACTAATGCTGTCGCTGTTGTAAGCGTACCTGTAGCAAAGTTTGAAACCGAAGTAATAGGTGTATATTCACCCGCTGGCGATGACGATTGTACGATCTTATTGGTCGCAGCAATACTATCATCCCTTAAGCGTATGAAAGCATTTGTAAAGTTGGCCGCACCGCTTATAATAGATGTTTCCCACCTGTCCTGAGAAAGTGAGGTAACCCCAACTCCCTGGGTACCTGAGTTTGTAGTAAATGCCTGTGCCATGAACTTCACCGCACCACCTGCTGTAGTTGTAGGGTCGATATTAATTGCCTGGTAGCCTGCAGAAGTTCCAACAGGGAAGGTAGTACCTACGCCATACGAGCCGCTGGCAGTCCTGCTGGCAGCAAATGTCCTCGCAAAAGGTCCATTAATATATGCTGTAGCCGATCCTACGTTGTTCAAGGTACCGGCAGCTGTAGCCGTACCAAGGGTTAACAAGTTAGTAGAAGTAGTATTTACTTTACCCGATGTAAGGGTAAGGGTACCACTCATTGTAAGTGGGCTGTTCAGGGTAACACCTGTAGCATTGCTGTTGTTGATTGTAAACGAAGTAAGGTTTGCTGTAGCAGCGCCTGCAACGTTCTCAATAGTACCCAAATTAGTAATTGTCTGGGCTGCAGTATTCACAACCGATGAAGTACCTGAAGGTAATGCCAGTGTCAATGTACCATTGGCGGTATATTTACTTGTAGCATCTATCGATATATTACCGGCTACTATCAGTTCCACACTGGCGTGCGAAAACTCAGCAGCATTTTGCATCGTGAAATTACCTCTCACACCAAATCCGCTGTTTAGCTTCACAATGCGGTTAGTAGCTGTTGCGGTTCCTGTAGCGGGACCGTTTACAACAACATTACCGGCATTAAGCCTTCCTGTAGAATTCAATACATAGAATCCTATAGCATTTCCGCCGGCAGTTGATGATACTGCGTCACCAAACCTAAGGGTATGCGAAGCCGAAACCTCTGACACGGTAGAATTAGAATAGTATAATGAATAATGTGATGCTGATGTTGAGGCCGGAGGGTCAACAAGAGTAATCGTACCACCTGTCCAGTTTACCGGAGCAGTTAAGTTAAGGGTATAGTTACTTGAAGTAGTTGAATTGGCCGTTACACCTGCGGCGTTAGGGTCGATATTAATGTTACCGCCGCTTTGGTTGAACGCAGTACCAGAGTGTGCAAGGTTACCATTAATATTTAATGTACCGCCGGCAACAGTTAGCGTACCCGCGTTGGTAAACCTGCGGTCGTTTCCTCCTGCCGCACCAATATTAACAGTACCGCTGTTAAGGATAAACACAGCACCTGAAGGGTTGCTGATACCCGTTCCCGAAGCACCTGCAACGTTGATAGTTGCACCAGAAACAGTTACTGTTCCGGAGTTAGCTATAGTTGTAGCGCCAAGAGTACCGCCTGTTGCATTTATTGCAGCAGTTGCAGCAGTTGTAAGTGTGTTTGTAACTGTCAATGCATTGGCGCTCACTGCCAATGTACCACCGGCATTTACGTTAAGCGCACTTGCTACCGCAGGTGCGGTGCTCACGGTATTATCTACAGTTACCGTATGGCCCGTAGATACCGTAACAATATCTGTAGCTGAAGGAACAGTACCTTTATTCCAGGTAGTACCTTCATTCCAGTTACCATTTTGTACCGATAGGAAAGGTACGTCATTGCTGTTGATACCCATGTAGAAATCCTGGCCGGTCAATTGGGCAAGGGTAAGGTCTGTCCTTTGGGCATGCGGCAATGTTGTACCTGCCTGGAAAGTACCCAGGGCTGCCGAAGCAGTTACCAGCCTTGCTACCGCTGTAGCCGGTGAAGAGCCGAACATTGCAGTTCCTGACACAGCCAATTTATAGGTTGTTGCAGCTATATCAGTACCTAATACGCTCACAGTCCACTTACCGTTCGAACGGGTGTCTACTACATAAGCGCCATCTGTGATTGACACAGGGGTTGTTCCTGAACCAGCAGTGTACATAACCGATATAATACCGGCATCTGTTGGCGTAACACGCTCTATCCATGCATGTCGTGCATTTCCGTTCTCATCTATTAATGGGAATTGTGAACCTGTTCCACCAGGAATAGCGCCTGTAGCTATTGCTGTTCCGGTTTGGCCGGTATTCCAGCCACGGCCATATGCACTGCCCGGAACCATACCTCCCGAAGTAACAGTTACTGAACCTGATCCCGGAGTAGCCAAAGTACCCCAAAGTAGGGTTTTGCCTCCTGTAGTACTGGCTTTACCATCAAAAGTAATATTATTGCGCACACTCGCTGCAACAGCAGCATTGGCCACAACCTGGTTTAACGGGTTGATGGTAACACCGGTTGCCGATGTATTTTTGAATATTACACTGTCAAAGTTACCTGTCGGGCTTGTAGCAAGGTTTTGTATTGTACCTGTACCATTTACTGTTACCGACTGTGCAACTGTTTGCGAGTTGATTGTTGTACCAGCAATCAATGCAAAATGTGTTGTACCATTGGCCACATAAATACCGCCGCTATTAACAACTATATTACCGCCAATGTATGTTGTTGAACCACCCTGTGTGTAGGTACCTGCCGTAACGGTAAAATTACCTGTCATACCTGTAGTAGCAACCTGTGTCACTATCCTCGATGCCACAGCGCCAGGATTGTTCACGGTTACTGAGCCTAAGTTAAGCCTTCCTGAACCTACAAAAAGGTTGTAGTAGAAACCGCTTGTGTTACCACCCGCCTGTGTTGATGTACCGTCACCAAACTGAAGTGTGTGGTTTGGAGAAGCCGTAAAGGCAACGCCTGAAGCAAAGTTACCATACAATGCATAAGCGCTTGTATTTGTAGTAGCAGTATGCGGGTCAACAATTGTAAGCGTACCACCGGTAAGGTTAACATTACCTGTAGCAAAGCTGGTAGTTGAAGTACCAAAGCCAAGTAACGGAGTTCCTGATGCTACCGATGTTGCCGGTGTATTGTTGTTATTACCATCGATAGTTATATTACCCGCACTTTGTGTAAAAGTACTTCCTGTGTTATTTACTATATATCCGTTAACAGCAAGTGTACCTCCTGATACATTTAGTGTACCGGAATTATCAATATAGCTGTTATTGTTTGTACATCCCACTGTAAGGGTACCTCCGGTAACATTAAGTGTACCACCGCTGGCAATTTCAAGCTGGCCTGAGGTAATTGTACCAGAAGATACAGTCATAGTAATACCAGATGGTATCTGTGACAGCTGGCCACAAACAGGGCCTGTACCGTTAGACCAGTTAGAACCTACAGCAAAATCACCGGAAGCGATTGCCCTTACCGGCGCAGTGTCTACAATAATATCATCAACATAGAGATACCAGCCATCCAATCCTCCGGCAGGCACATGTATAGCGATATATACAGTTCCGGTATACGGCGTAAGGTCTATCCAGCTGGTTTGAGTCTGGGTAGTATTGCTTACAGTTGTAAGTGGCCTTAAAACCGTAGTAAAGCTTGCAGGGTTAGCATCTGTTGTAGAAAGTACCACCCTGTAATCATTTGGCTCGCCAGATGATCTCGCCGCAACTGAGAACCTCATCCTCTGGTTTCCTGTAAGTGTCATAGCAGGCAGGATAAGATAATCATTGTTCGCTCCCGAATTACCATCGGTATATAAACCGGCACAAAGAGAGCCACTGGTACCATAAGTATCATAAGTTATCCATTTGTCGCCATCCGCGTTAACATCATTAGCCACATAACATGAAGGCAGTGCAGGAATTGTAACACTATTAAAATTCTCCGTATATGGGAATGTTGTTAGTGGTGTACAAGGTGTTGTGAACGACGAACCACCCGACCATAAACTATATGTTCCGCTGCAATTTGTGCGAACATATAAGGTATAGGTTGTATTTCCACTCAATGTTGCACTATAACTAATTGTTCCGGCAGAAGTTGTCGTACCGTTATCAATACGTCCTGTAGCGCCGCTACCCGCCGCACCACTGGTTCTTAACTCCCATTCGTAACCCGTAGGTGTGCCGTTAACCGGCGTTGCCCAGGTAGCAGTACCTGCATTAAATGCAGTAGCCGCACCAACAATTGATGATGGGATACCACAAGCCGGAGGAGTTGTCATGACCAACTGAACCTGGGGAACCGTACTTTGTGTAGTACCTGATCCCGGAGTTGCCGCAGTAGGATTAACGGTATCGCTCCTAACATAAATACCGCGGTTGGTAGCGGTAAACGCCTGCCATGTGGTACCTGTAGTATCTGAATCAGTGTAGCTGGCAGCATTTTCGTCTACTGCAATTACAAGGTTGTTTGTGCCATCCCAAAGGAAAGGTGTAGTAAGGGTAATTTCGACCCACGCACCATTTGTTAAAGTAGGTATCGTACCTGAAAATACCTGGGTTAAATCTGTAGAAGCTACCCAATCGGTAGCACTGCCAAAACTCGTCTTTGGAGTATTTCCTATGTATACTGTCCAGTTATTATAAGTACTTAAAGGTGTTTGTACCGAAGACGGCAAAAACCTGACTTTTGTGATGTAAGTATTGCCCGGAGTACCTGTAGCATTAA
Organism: Flavobacterium album; assembly: GCF_003096035.1. Classification (NCBI taxonomy): domain Bacteria; kingdom Pseudomonadati; phylum Bacteroidota; class Flavobacteriia; order Flavobacteriales; family Flavobacteriaceae; genus Flavobacterium; species Flavobacterium album. Next base: position 66,892 of record NZ_CP029186.1, read on the forward strand.
TTTCTGTAGCAAGGTATAGCTGCTGTGAATAGCTATATCCGAAATAAGAGCTAACCGGCATTGTTGCGGTTGTAGTACCTGTTCCGCCGCCTATTTGGCCTGTTGCCAATGTTGAAAAACTACTTGCTGTTGAAAAATAGGTTGTACCTCCGCCATTGGTTGCATACGCCCTGTAAAAATAAGTAGTGCCTGCTGTCAGTCCTGATAACAAAGCCGAAAAAGTGCCACCTGCACTTCCGCTGAAACCTGTTCCGGCAACCTGTGTCCCTGTACCGGCTGTAAAACCGGACGTAGTACTATACTCAATACCATATGCTGTTACTGCTGTACATCCTAAAGAGTTTATCGTAGCTCCAGTGATTGTTGCACCTGTTAAGCTAACTGTAGTTGCACTACCATTAACACTTATGCCAGGCGCGGTATTTACTCCTGTACCCGAAGCGGCAACGTTGACTGTTGCAACCAATCCGCCGCCAGTAAGCGGAATGTTACCATTATATGTAGTGTATGCTGTCGGTGTAAATTTAACAAAAACCGGGACAGCAGAAAGGCTACCCGATGTTGGAGTAAGTGTAAGTGTGGAAGTATATGTGCCTCCTGAAGTTGCCGAATATGTATAGCCTGTCAATGCACCTACCGTAACGGCTCCTGTTAAGTTACCCCCGGTAACCGTAAAGGAATTGGCAGCAGATGTGACATCTTTACAAACGTTGCCAAATGCTGTAAGCGCAGTAGCTGTCGCATACGGGTCAGTTGGCGGTGAATATGTGTAAGTAAGTCCTGAAGCCGGCTTAACGGTTGTTGTACCAGCCATGGTAGCAGCATTGGTTGAGCCAGCTGTCGTAGCGGTCCAATCGGTTGTAGTGGTACGCGTAGCAAAGTCTGTAGTAGCACTTCCGCGTAGCCCTACCTGAATTGCACCGGTCCCTACTGCAGTATTTGTAGTTGTAAAAGTACCATATACGATGTCAATCTTATTCGTCCCCTCATAAAGTCTTATTTGGGCATTAAGGTTTTCACCACTGCCTACTGCATAACGATATGCTGAAGACCATTGGCACACATACACCCTGTTGGGCGCTGTACCAATAACTTCCGATCGTATTGTGGAATTTAAATCCCTTGCCATTGCTGAGATAGCAAAATTGGTAGTACCCGACGATAACGGCGTATATTGCGAAGTTGAAGGTGCACTGCCACCCAAAACTAAAAAGCCGTTTGATGTTGGTCTTGCCACAGTATACCCTGTACCATTATACGTAAATGTAAATGGCAGTGTAAAACTGTAATTGTTATCATCAATAGCAGTGCCATGCAATGTACCGCCGGTAATCGCAGTATAGGTTCCATTACTCTGGGTAAAGGTATAGCTTGCTACCTGTGCGAATGAGCCTTGCATTACGCCTAACAGCATAAACAAAAATAGAACCAACTGCACATTGCAGTTCTTCGCGATTCGGGAGGCAAGCCCCGTTCGCGTGCTTCCCCTGTCGGGCTTGAGCGTCCGTAACAGTCTCATACCATTAAAAGACGAATTGTAGTTTTGAATCATATTTTCAACATTTTAGATGCTAAAAATAAAGTATTTAACAGCTGGTTAACATTTTTGATATTTATTTATTAAATATTCAATGAAATATCAATTATGATTTGATTATTCTCAAAATCAAATGTTAATAATATCTTAATATTAACAATATAGCAATAATATGTTATTTTAAAAATAGATTGTCTATAGCTATTTTCTTACATGTATAACTAATTTTCGCCAATTATCGACGTATTTTTCCATTTGCCGACAAAAAACAAACAGAGTGTGTTGCGTTTTGTTATTTATGTAACAAAAAAAGCCTTTCCGGATGGAAAGGCTAAATTTTATAATAATTGAAAATCTTTTTACAAAGCAAGTTTTCTTAACTGAGCCATGCGTATAGCCACGATTGCAGCTTCGGTCCCTTTATTGCCATGGATGCCGCCACTACGGTCTATGGCCTGCTGTAAAGTATTATCCGTTAAGACACAAAACACCACCGGTACATCGGTGAGCACATTGAGGTCTTTAATACCCTGCGCCACCGCCTCGCATACAAAGTCAAAATGCTTAGTCTCTCCCTGTATCACACTGCCTATTGCAATAACGGCATCTACGTTTTGGGTAGCAATCATTTTTTTAGAGCCATATATCAGTTCGAAACTTCCCGGCACATCCCAGGTAATAATATTATCTGTTACCGCACCATTTTCCAAAAGCGCTTCAACAGCTCCTTTGTAAAGGCCGGATGTTATGTTCTCATTCCATTCTGAAACAACAATCCCAAACCGAAAATCTTTCGCGTTTGGGACTGTGTTTTTATCGTATTGTGATAAATTCTTATTTACTGTAGCCATATTACTCAGCCATTGCTATATGTGCGTCAATGCTTATACCTTCCGGAGACGATTCGTATTTCTCCTTGATCTCAGTAAAATATTTCAGGGCTTCTGCTTTTTTATTCATTGTAAGCGAAAGCTGTCCTGCCTTGAAAAGGAATCGTGGCGAAGTAAGTTCGTTCTCGCTGGCCTTGATTGCTTTTTCATAATACTCCAATGCCGACTTATTATCACCGGTTTGGGCAAAGGCATCACCGGTTGCGCCAAGGGCAGTTGCTTTTAATACATCGTCTTCCGTCTTGAATTCTTCAAGGTGGCTTACAGCCTCTTTGTACTTTCCTGTATTAAGGTAAGCCATGCCCGCAAAGTAATGCGAAAGGTTAGCAGCATCGGTACCTGAATAATTGTCTATAATTTTCAGGAAGCCCATTTTACCTTCTCCGCCATTAAGCGCAAGGTTGTATAGTGAGTCGTTTGACTTTTGCGCATCAACAGCCTGTGAAAAATATTGCTCGGCCTGGAACATTTCACTTGCTGCCTCTTCTTCTTTGGGAGTCTCAATGAATTTATCATAGCCAATGTAGCCAAGTATAGCAACAACAATAACAGCTATAACGCCAAAAATAATCTTCTGGTTCTTCTGCACCCACTCTTCAGTTTTCGAAGCGCCTGCATCTAATGAATTGAATACTTCAGCCGTTGTACTCTTGCCGTCAAAAACCTCTTCCTGTTCGATAACTTCTTCTTTTACTTCCGGTTCAGGTTTCGGCGGTTTGTAGCCTCTTTTGTTATATGTTGCCATCTATCTTATTTTAATGAGCCGCAAAAATAAAATTTTTATTGAAATTTAAAATATCTTTTTGTTGTTATTTTTCGATAATTTGCAGGTTCTTTAAAAAAGGAGACTTTAAAATACAAGGTTCTCACAATCAGGAAATCTATTTGCAGATGTACTTAAAGAATTTATCCCTGCTCAATTACAAGAATATCGACGAGGCAAATTATGAGTTTGATCCCAAGATCAATTGCTTTACAGGAAGGAACGGCGTGGGCAAAACCAATGTGCTGGATGCCGTATACCACCTTGCCTACGGGAAAAGCTATTTCAATCCGCTGGCATTGCAGAACATAAAACACGGCGAGGAGTTTTTTGTGATAGACGGCACTTTTGAAAAAGACGGCAGGAAAGAGCAAATAGTATGCAGCCTTAAAAAAGGCCAGAAAAAGGCACTGAAGCGCAATGGCAGGATATATGACAAATTCTCCGAGCATGTGGGGTTTATCCCTTTGGTCATTATCTCCCCTTCCGATATCGACCTTATAACAGAAGGCAGCGAAACCCGCAGAAAATTTATAGACAGCGTGATATCCCAACTGGATGCAGCCTACCTGCAGGAACTCATCAATTACCAGAAAGTACTGGCGCAGCGAAATGCCCTTTTGAAGTATTTTGCGCTCAACCATACTTTTGACAGGGATACCTTATATATATATAATGAGCAGCTCGATACCATGGGGCATGCACTGTTTGAAAAAAGGAAGAGTTTCCTGGAAGATTTCATCCCCATTTTTGCGAAGCACCATAGCACTATAACCGATGGCGCCGAAAGTGTAAACCTTGGCTATGAAAGCCAGCTCCATGAAAAGAGGCTGTCGGCGCTTTTTGAGGAAAGCCTTAGCCGCGACCGGGTACTGCAATATACCAGCGTGGGAATACATAAAGATGACCTTTCTTTTGAAATTGACGGCCATCCGATAAAAAAATTCGGTTCGCAGGGGCAGCAAAAGTCATTTTTGATAGCCCTTAAACTTGCCCAGTTTGAATTTATGAAAAAACAGGGCGGTGTACTGCCTATATTATTGTTTGATGATATTTTCGACAAGCTGGACGAAACCCGGGTAGCCAAGATTGTAAAGATGATAGATGACAAGGTATTCGGGCAGATATTTATATCAGATACACATGCTGAACGGACAGAAACCATTATAAAAGCAACACACCAGAGCTTCAGGATTTTTAATTTATGATTTTTTATTGATTATTGACTCAGGGTTTGTAATTTGGTATTTGATTTTTGGAATTTAAACAACTATGATAGCAAAAGAATCCCTTCAATTCCTTGAGGATCTGAAAAACAACAACCACCGCGACTGGTTCCAGGCCAACCAAAAGAGGTATGATGCTTATAAAAAAGAATATAAGCAGCTTGCCGAAGCCTTTATTGCCGAAATGAGCAAGGGCGACAGCACCCTGAGCCACCTCGAAGCGAAAAATTGTATGTTCCGAATCAACAGGGATATCCGATTTTCTAAGGATAAATCGCCCTACAAAACCAATATGGGTATCTGGATGAGCGCCGGCAATAAGAGCTTTAACCTCGCGGGGTATTATATCCATATCGAGAAAGGCGCATCTTTCATAGCAGCCGGGCTGCACCAGCCTGAAGCATTGGAACTGAAAAAGATACGCCGGGAGATCGACGGCTTTTATGAGGACCTTGAGGCTATTGTGAACGACCCCGAATTCAAAAAGGTGTATGGCGGCCTCGACCGGGAAAACATACTGAAAACCACGCCAAAGGACTACGAAAAAGATAATCCGGCCATAGAGTTCCTGAAACTGAAAAGCTTTACAGCTACCGCAAAACTGAGCGATAAGGATATTGAAGATAAGGACTTTGTAAAAAAGACCGCTAAGAAACTGCTGGTACTACAGCCGTTCGTTGAGTTTATAAATCGTGCGCTTACCACAGAATAAAGTCTTTTGCCACGAATTACACAATTTCACTAATTTTTATTCTCATCCTGAAAAGATTCGTGTAATTCGTGAAATTCGTGGCTAAAAATCCTGTAAAACCTTATTTTTGCATTTCAAATCAAAGCCATGGAGATCCTTTCCCACTACCCTCTTAAAAACCACAACACTTTCGGAATTAGCGCTTTTGCAAAAGAGTTCGTTCAGGTGCATACTGAAGAAGAACTCGCAGAAGTTTTAAAGGAAAATAGCGGCAAAAAGCTGTTCATCCTTGGTGGGGGCAGTAATATGCTGCTTACACAGGATATTGATGCGTTGGTAATCCATATCGACATCAAAGGCAAACAGGTAACCTGGCAGGATGATGACAAAGCCCATGTACAGGCTATGGCGGGTGAGAACTGGCATGAATTTGTACTGTATTGCATTGACAATGGCTTTGGCGGACTTGAAAACCTTTCGCTGATACCCGGCAATGTAGGCACTACCCCAATCCAGAATATAGGCGCATATGGTACAGAGATAAAAGACACCTTCGTATCGTGCCGTGCCATGGATATTGCTACACAGCAGATAAGGACATTCACACAAAAAGAATGCGAATTTGGCTATCGTGAAAGCATATTTAAAGGTGCTCTGAAAGATAAATATATTATAACTTCGGTAACGTTCAGGCTTACGAAAACGAATCACAAGATCAATACTTCGTATGGCGATATTGCTGCCGAACTGACTAAAAACGGCGTAACTATTCCCACGATAAAAGATGTGAGCAATGCCGTGACTGCTATACGCCAAAGCAAGCTGCCGGATCCAAAAGAACTTGGCAATAGTGGCAGTTTCTTTAAAAACCCTATTATCACCGCCGAAGAATTTGAAAAAGTGTACATCCTGCATCCGCAAATGCCGCATTATACCGTATCGGATACCGAAGTAAAAGTACCGGCTGGCTGGCTGATCGAGCAAAGCGGCTTCAAGGGTAAGCGTTTTGGCGATGCAGGCATACACGCAAGGCAGGCACTGGTATTGGTAAACTATGGTAACGCGACCGGAAAGGAACTCCTTGACCTCTCCAAAAAGATTCAGGAAACGGTATATGATAACTTTGGCATCCGCATTGAAGCCGAGGTAAACATTATCTAAGTTATTATTCATTATTAGGTAGAATTATCCGATGCACTTTTTTTGTAAAAAAGTGCATCGTGCTATTTTATTTATTACTTTTAGTATGTTAATTCTTAATAAAAACAGCCTGCCATTCGCGCTGTTTTTTATGCATTTCACGACATTTTTTTTTGTAACACCTTTATTTGTTGTTGTTTTGGATGCAGAATTAATTCAGCCATTAATGGCTAATTATGATAAACCGTTTCAAACCTAAAAACCACACCTTATGAAATTACGTTACTTACTACCTTTTTATGCTTTGCTCATAGCGGTTTCTTTTTGCTGCCGGAAGATATCCAGCGACAAAGAAGAAGCTGCAAAAAAAGAGCAGGAAAAAGTAATTGCCACCCCTCACATGGCTGCACCCGAAACCATAACGGGTAAGCTGGAACTTGACGATGCAACGGGAATAATCTATGCTGACCTTTGGATTGGCGTATCGAGCAATGATTTTAAATATCCCGGCGACTTTAATGTCCTGCAAACAGGGGCGGGATATAAAGGCCTTTCTTTCCGCTACTATGACGCTGTGAATAATACCCGCGATACCGGAAATGACACAATTCCGCTACACGTGGTTTTCAGCTTTAAGAATGATAAAAAATGGGCTGTGAATGATTCTATCCGCGTGATGAGCCTTGATGAAAATAAGAAATCTATTTATGAGGGACTGCAGCCTTATTTTTCGGCCAGGATGGATTACTTTAAGAATGTGCCGGCATCGTATGCCGAACTCCTTGATTTTAATGACCAATGGAATGCCAAGCATCCTGATAACCCTGTAACTACAGGAAAAGGAGATGCCGCACAGAAAAATAGCAATACGAAAGAGACAAAGAAAAACTTTTTTACACCAAGGCTAACCCGCGATGACGGTATCCTGTCGCTGAAACTGAAAAAATGAAAAAACTCCTGATTTTACTGCTGCTCGCAGGCCCTGCCCTCTTTGCCCAAAAGCTTGATGCATGGCTCACCCGCGAGGCAGAAGAAGACCCGCAGGGGTATTTGCTGAAGGCCGCAAAAAAAGTCCCGGCGACACCTGCAGAGGCAGCCGGGAATTTTTTTGTGCTGGGCAAATGCTACCACAACCTGAACCGTGAAGACCTGGCGCTGAAATATTACCTGCTTTCCAGGGCTGAATTTGAAAAACTGCACCTTCAGGAACCGGTAAAGGACCTCGCGCTTGAGATCCACAGGGTCATTTCATCGCAGGAAAATTATGAGAAATACGGCACTACTTTCCTCGATGAATATTACGCTTACGCGCGAAAAACAGGATCGAAAGAGCGGCTTGCCTACGCCCTGAACGAATACGGGAAAAATGCATACGGGTTATTCGACTTTGAAGGCAGGGACAATATGGCTGTGCTGGACAGCGCAAAGGCCATCTTTGTGAAAGGCCTGCAATACGCCAACCAAACCGACAACATTGCCGCAAAGTTTAAGCTATACGCCAATCTTGGGGCGCTGGAAAGTACCCGCGGAAATTTTTCGGCGGCACGTAAATACCTTGATGAGGCACGGATATTGGTGCTTGAATCCGGTGATAAATATGAGCTGTTTGTCAACTACTACAATTATGGGAATAGCTATTTCCTTGAGGGGAATTACCCCGAAGCGCTTACCTGGTTCCTAAAAGCAGAGGCTATCCCGATACCAAAATTCAGGGCAAAAGCAACAAGGGTGCTCTATAAAAAAATGATGGAGTCGTATGACGCTGTGAACAACCAGCCCAACCGCAGGAAATACCAGGAAATGTACCTGGGGCTCGACCGGAAAATTAAGGATGAAGAACAGAATATAGCGATACACGACATCAATGTAAAATACCAGGTCGCGCAAAAGGACAGGCAGATATCATCCCTTGAGCAGTTTAAGGATAAGTTCTATCAAAACAGGCTCATATTCGGGATTTTATTGTTACTGGTGTTCTTATTGGCGCTGTATTCTTTCGTGCGATGGAAAAAGCTGGACCACCGCAAGAAAAAGCTGGAGGCTGAAAAGCAGGAGATACAGGCCGAAAAAGAGGAGATAGAAGAAATACACAGCAAAACGGTAGAAGAGCTTGAAAAGGTAAAGAATATTGTTACCGAAGGGTTTATACTCCTGAAAGACAAGACGAAGCTGTACCTGAACGACCTTATGTACATTAAAGCCGAGGATCACTACCTGCACGCCTTCAGTACCGATGGCACAAGCCATTTTGTAAGGGGGAAATTAACGCAGATACTTTCGGAGCTTCCGCCGAATTTTGTTAAGTGCCATCGTTCATACATTGTCAATTCCAATTATATCCAGTCGGTGCAGCAGGGATCGCTGATATTAAAGAACAAGGCGGAGATACCTACCTCACGGACATTCAAGCTATAAACACTCAATAAACACATTTACAATTAGTTACGTATTAACAAATGTTTATATAGTGTCAAGGCAAATAAACCGGACATATTTCATTAATTTTGCCGTCGAATTCTAAAGAAGAGGAAGCCTATATGCTCAACATTATTTTCTGTGTCTTTGCCGGAGTTGCAGTGCTGCAGCTTGTATATTACCTGGCAATACTGGGGAAATTTGCTTTTGCAACTGCCCATTCAGCAAACCCGAAACGCATCCCGGTATCGGTTATCGTGTGTGCCAAAAATGAGGCTGAAAAGGTCAGGAAATTCGTCCCCCTCCTTGCCGAACAGGATTATCCCGATTTTGAGATCGTGCTCATTGACGATGCTTCAAGCGATGAGACACTGGACCTTTTTGAGGAATTTGAACAACGATATTCCAATATAAGGTTGGTGAAAGTTGCCAATAATGAAGCCTTTTGGGGTAATAAAAAATATGCGCTTACCCTGGGCATCAAGGCGGCCAGGAAAGAATACCTCCTTTTTACCGATGCCGATTGCTATCCTGCATCAAAAAACTGGATAGCACAAATGAGCTCGCAGTTTACGCTTAACAAAACCATCGTTCTTGGCTATGGCGCTTACGAAAAAGTAAAAGGCTCTTTCCTGAACAAGATCATACGTTTTGATGCCATGCTTACAGCCTCCCAGTACTTCTCGTGGGCAAAGGCAGGCAGGCCGTATGCGGGTGAAGGACGCAATATGGCGTACAAGAAAGACGAATTTTTCAAGGTAAACGGGTATGTGGAGCACATGAGCATACGCACTGGTGAAGATTCGCTTTTCATCAACCAGTCGGCAACAAAAAAGAATACTACGATATGCTTTACACCAGAAAGCTTCACCTATAGCGAACCGAAACATTCCTTTGGGGCATGGCGCCTGCAAAAGCGAAGGGAGGTCTTTACAATGGCCTATTTCCGTCCGTTCGATAAATTCCACATACGGTTTTTCCATTGCACACAGTTTGCATTCGTAGTTTTAGCTATAGTACTGGCGGCCCTGCAGTTCAACTGGATGTTCCTGGTACCGGTAGTAGCAGTACGCTATCTCGTTACATGGCTTGTAATGGGTTACAGCGCATCGAAATTGCAGGAAAAAGATGTAGCCTGGTGGTACCCTGTTATCGAAATTATCCTTATCTTCACACAGATAAATGTCTTTCTAACGAATATTTTTTCAAAACCTGTGCATTGGAAGTAACCCCTGCATCCATACAAAAAAACATAGAAAAAGCGAAAAAAGGCGATCAGGTTGCCTTCACTTTTTTGCTGGATCATTTCTGGAATGAAGTGTATGGCTTTATGCTGAAACGCACCCAAAATGAGACCGACACAGAAGATATTGTTATAGAGACATTCGTTAAGGCATTCGATAAAATTGCCACCTACAACCCCGAATATGCATTTAACACCTGGCTGATCGCTATTGCAAAAAACGTGCACATCGACCTGCTTCGGAAAAAGAAATCATCTTTGTTTATAGAAATAACCGACGAAGAAGACCAGCAGGCCTACCGCGTTGCCGATAGCACCCCTACGGTAGAAGATCAGCTGATTACGGAACAAAACCTCTCCAGCCTTTTGAATTGCATCAAGCAACTGAAACCGCAATACCAGGAAGTGATACAGCTCCGGTATTTCCAGGAAATGAGCTATCAGGAAATTGCCGACCAGCTTGGCGAACCCCTCAACAACGTAAAGGTAAAACTGCTCCGCGCCAAAAAGCTGCTCGCTGATATTATTTCTAAAAAATAGGCTCTGAGGTTCTTAGTTGCTGAGGCCCTAAGCAGCTAAGCCACTAAGCACCTCAGCACCTTCCTCAAAGATTTAAGACATTCTTTACAATAATCCCAAACACTATATCGTTTTAGTGGTATAATCTATTTTCAAACCAAAAATCACCACTATTATGTCAAAAGTAAGCGTTTTCAACGAAGGATGGATCGACCTCGTATTTGAGGGACGAAACCAAAGCTATGGCGCGTACCAGCTACGCAAAGAAGACTCAAGGACTACTATTTTAGCCCTGATCACAGGAATTGCCCTTATGGGTACTTTGGTTGCCATTCCTGTTGTTATAAATTATTTTAAGTCCGATGAAACTGTAATAATCCCTGCTGATCCTACCTGTCCTCCAATGATCATTGAACTGGACAATACCCGTCAATTCGTTGAGCCTGAAAAGCCAAAGCCTGTTGAAACAAAACCGGTCGCACCAGCCCCTGCTACCAACATTGCTACGACTGCACACAATACTTTGGTTGCTACCAGCCAGCCTGTAACTACGCCAATACCAACAACAGCCACATTATTGTACACCAATCCGGGTAGTATTACAACAGCGGGAAATTCAACAGGAACACCATTAGGAGTACCGGAAGGAACAGGCCCTGCCACCAGCACCGGAACAGGAACTGCCCCCGGCACTGGCACTGGCATCGAAACTTCGCTGACCGTTGATGCAATGCCGATATTCCCCGGAGGCATGGATGCATTCTATGAGCAGGTGAGCCGCAGGTTCAGGACACCTGAAACAGACAGCGCTAAAACCCTGAAAGTATATGTATCCTTTGTGGTGGAGCTTGACGGCAGCATGTCGAACATCAAAGTAGGCCGCGACCCGGGCTATGGCATGGCCAATGAAGCTATAAGGGTATTGAAGTCTATTAAAACTAAATGGGAACCGGGCAAGAAAAAAGGGCAGCCGGTAAGGACGGCCTACAATCTCCCGATAACAATAAATATAAATTAACACAAAGGCCCGAAAGGGCTTTTTTTATTATAGACCATCCGATCAGGAGATAATGAACTTGTATTAGGATACGCAAATAAGTAGTATCTTTGTACCCTAAAGTTTTTACTATGGAAACTGTTTTAGATACACTACGGCCAACAGCTTCGGGCGGGCTGCTTACACCAAAGCCGAAATGGCTACGAGTAAAGCTGCCAACCGGCCAAAAATATACCGAACTCCGCGGCCTTGTAGACAAATACAAGCTGCACACGATATGCACTTCGGGCAGCTGCCCAAATATGGGCGAATGCTGGGGCGAAGGCACTGCAACGTTCATGATTCTTGGCAACATCTGTACCCGTTCCTGCGGCTTTTGCGGCGTAAAGACCGGAAGGCCGGAAACGGTAGACTGGGATGAGCCGGAGAAAGTGGCACGTTCCATTAAGCTGATGAACATTAAGCATGCCGTGATAACCAGTGTGGACCGTGACGACCTTAAAGACGGCGGATCTATCATCTGGGGAGAAACAGTGAAGGCCATCCGGAGGATGAACCCAACAACAACCCTTGAAACCCTTATACCGGATTTCCAAGGGATAGAACGCAATATTGACCGCATCATACAGGTAGCCCCGGAAGTGGTTTCGCACAACATGGAAACTGTGAAGAGGCTTACCCGCGAGGTGCGTATCCAGGCTAAATACGAGCGCAGCCTTGAAGTGCTTCGTTACCTGAAAGATAATGGCATCAACCGCACAAAAACGGGTATTATGCTTGGCCTTGGCGAAAGGGAAGATGAAGTGATCCAAACCATGCACGACCTGCGCGAGGTCAATCTTGATGTACTGACCATAGGCCAGTATTTACAGCCAAGCAAAAGGCACCTGCCGGTAAAAGAGTTCATCACCCCGGAACAGTTCGAAAAATATGAGAAAATCGGCCTGGAACTTGGTTTCCGCCATGTGGAAAGCGGGGCATTGGTACGTTCATCGTATAAAGCACAGAAGCATATACTTTAATAGTTGACGGTTGACAGTTTAAAGTTGACAGTTTAGAGAAATGACCAAAAAAACAAAAATCGCCATTAATGGTTTCGGGCGTATAGGCCGCAACCTTTTCAGGCTTTTATTAGACCACCCAACCATTGAGGTGGCCGCAATAAATGATATTGCCGACACGCGGACCATGGCGCACCTGATAAAGTATGACAGCATACACGGCATACTTCCCTACGAGGTTTCGCATGACGACAATTCACTTATCATAAACGGAAAATCCTACCCTTACTTTAGTAAAAAAAATGTCGGCGATCTTGACTGGAAGGCTCTTGATATTACTATTGTGGTAGAATCTACCGGGAAATTCAAGACACTTGAAGAAGCAGAGCAGCATATTAACGCAGGTGCCAAAAGGGTGATCCTCTCCGCCCCGCCGGAAGACGACCGCATCAAGACCGTAGTTTTAGGCGTGAACGAACATATACTGGATGGAACCGAGAATGTGGTCTCTAATGCCAGCTGTACTACCAACAATGCCGCCCCGATGATGAAGGTCATCCATGACCTTTGCGGTATTGAACAGGCTTACATTATTACAGTCCACTCCTACACTACCGACCAAAGCCTTCACGACCAACCACACAAAGACCTCCGCAGGGCAAGGGCGGCTTCGCAATCTATAGTACCGACTACTACTGGTGCAGCGAAGGCATTGACCAAGATATTCCCTGAATTTTTAGGCAAAATAGGCGGCGGTGGCATACGTGTACCTGTACCTGATGGCTCGCTGACCGATATTACCTGCTATGTAAAGCGTGAAGTGAGCATAGAGGAGATCAATGCTGCGTTTAAGGCTGCTGCCGAAGGTGAACTGAAGGGCATCCTGGCCTATACCGAAGACCCAATCGTATCGGTTGACATTATCGGGAACCGCAATTCCTGCCTTTTTGATTCACAGCTAACATCAGTTATTGATAAAATGGTGAAGGTGGTAGGCTGGTACGATAATGAGGTAGGGTATTCTTCGAGGATAATTGATCTGATTGAGTTTTTGGAACGTTAAATTGGAACGCGGATGACGCGGATATGGCGGATTTACACGGATTTTAAGCCGGACGTTCTTCATTTCGACGATAGTAGAAATCTCGCGTCAATATTGAGATTTCTCCTATCGTCGAAATGGAACAAACGGCCCTAACTGAAAAACTGATTAATACTTAATAATCAATTCCTTTATTAGTGCACGCACCTTTGGTTCGGCATTTTTGGCAGCGATAAGCACTTCGTCATGGTTTACGTTATCGATGCTGTCTTCCTGGCCCATATCGGTAATTACAGAGATGCCGAATACCTCCATGTCCATATGCCTTGCCACGATCACTTCGGGAACGGTAGACATCCCTACGCAGTCGGCGCCCAGTACTTTAACCATTCGATATTCTGATAATGTTTCGAATGTTGGCCCCTGCAGTCCCAAATAGATACCATCTTTTACATCGACGCCCTGTTCAATGGCAATCTCTTTGGCCTTGTTGATCATCTTGCGGCTGTACGGCTCACCCATGTTCACGAAACGTGGCCCAAAGCGTTCATCATTCTTACCTCTCAGCGGGTGTTCCGGCATCATGTTGATATGGTCGTAAATAAGCACGATATCGCCCACTTTATAGAACGGGTTCACCCCTCCGGAAGCATTGGAAACGATTAGTTTTTCTACGCCCAAGTACTTCATAACGCGAACAGGGAACGTCACCTCCTGCATGCTGTAGCCTTCGTAGTAGTGAAAACGCCCCTGCATGGCCACGACATTATTCCCGGCAATCTTTCCAAATATAAGCGCCCCCTTATGGCCTTCCACTGTTGAAACAGGGAAGTTGGGAATCTCATTATAAGGCAGTGTGAATCCTACCTCAATATCATCGGTAAATCCGCCCAGGCCGGAGCCTAAAATAACACCATAACGCGGCGTGAAGTTTGTTTTTTCGGCAATATACTTAACGGTTTGCTGTACTTTTTCCCACATAGTCGAGTAGTGTTTTATCAAAGTCATCCCCTCCGGCTATAAAACGGCTTTTGATGGGCAGGTAAAAAAGCTTCTCTTTCGGGAGCCTGCCTTTCAGCCGCATAAAATCCTTTTCGGTAGTGATGACCAGTTTATCTTTTGTTTGTTTGTTTATATCTTCAATTTCTTTTTCGGTAAAATCATGATGGTCCGGAAAGGCAAGCGCAATATCGCTTTTACCCTTCACATGATCAAAAAAAAGTTTTGGCTTGGCGATACCTGCCACAAGCACTTTAAGCACATCCGAGACAGCTTCAAGACTCCTTTCACCCTCTTCCGAATATAAGGCATTATCATAGTCGATGCAAGTAAAATATACTTTTTGTCTGGCTTCCGGCCTAAGTTTTTTTACGATGATATCCTGCGCTTCTGCTGAAAGGCCCTGCGGACATTTGGTTACCACAATCACATTCGCCCTGTGCGCTCCGCTCCTGCCCTCCCTGAGATTCCCTGCCGGAAGTATGAGGTCATCGGCATACAGGTCGCCATAAGCCGTAAGCAATATATAAAACCCTGCCTTCACGCGGCGGTGCTGGTAGGCATCATCAAGCAATATAACCTCAGGCTTTGGAAAAAGCGAAAGCAGGTTCTCAATGCCGTTCTTCCTGTCGGCATCTACAGCTACACGGATATTTGGGAACTTAGTGTGGAACTGGTACGGCTCATCCCCCAGCGTATCAGCACTACTGCTGCTATCTGCAAGTACAAAACCTTTCGATTTTCGCTTATAGCCACGGCTCAGTGTTGCCACCTTATAGTTACCGGAAAGCAGCCGTACAAGATATTCCGTCTGCGGTGTTTTGCCGGTACCACCAGTGCTCAGGTTACCAATTGCGATCACGGGGACAGGAAAGCTATGGGATGTAAAGATGCCTTTATCGTATAGAAAATTCCTTACTGCGGTAACAGCCCAATAGATCAGGGAAAAAGGGAATAAAATTTTTCTCAGGAAATCCATGCGGCGAAGATACGATTTTCGATGAACTCCCTTGTGCAGGGCTGCCAAATATTCTGATTTGCAGGTAAAATGCGGGAACTTCAATTGAAGGAGATAATAGTAACAATTTTTATTCGGTAAAAAATAATGTTTAACGCTTTTATTTTAGGTTTTTAGAAAGTTTTTTCATTTTTTTGCTCCACGCAAAACAATTAATGCTCACAAACATGAAAAAATTAATACTATCCATAGCTATTCTGGCAGTAATGACATTCGCAGCCTGCTCTGACGATGAGAAGGATTACACGCCGCATTACACGATATGCCAGCACTGCGACATCCCCGAAGAGGATGGCTATGAAGTATGTACCGGAGACAATGGCAATGCTTATGTGGGTAATGCAGACACAGGAATAGAAACATCTCATTATTTTGAACTTTTTTGCGACAATGTACCAGAAATTCCAGGCGGTGGCGGCGGAACGACATATACAGACTGCGTACTGTGTATATCGGATGCGCATCCTGAAGGTGTAAAAATATGCAAGGGCACAAATGGTAATGCGTTTACATTTGTTGGCGATACGGCGACCGACACCGGAGAAGCATATGCAACTTTCCTTACGTCACAAAATTGCACAAGCGCAGAACCTATTGAAGAAGATGTACCTTTGACAAATTGTGTAACCTGTATGGCTGAAGGAATAAACGTTGGCGATATTTGCAAAGGTTCAAACGGACACGCGTATGATGGAAATACAGATACGGGACAACCTTATCAAGACTACATTAATTTCCTTCAAATGGGGGGCGCAACCTGCGAATAAAAATATCTATATCTCTAAACCGCTCTCTTCAGGGCGGTTTTTTTTTGCTTAACTTTGAAATCCTACTTAAAACAGCTGCATGAAAATAAAAGACATTATTGCAATACTGGAAGAAATGGCTCCTTTGGCATATGCCGAAGATTTTGATAATGTAGGGCTGCTTACTGGCAACGCCAGTGATGAAGCAAAAGGTGTTTTGGTATGCCACGATGCTTTGGAGAATGTTATTGATGAGGCTATAGCCAAAAACTGCAATGTGGTAGTGTGTTTCCACCCTATCTTATTTTCCGGGCTGAAAAAAATCACCGGTAAAAATTATGTGGAGCGCGCCGTAATAAAAGCCATAAAAAACGATATTGCCATCTATGCCGTTCATACCGCGCTCGACAACCATAAGCATGGCGTGAACAGGATATTCTGCGATGCGCTTGGATTGAAAAACACAAAAATATTGGTACCGAAAGAAGGCTTTATCCGGAAACTTGTCACCTACACCATTGCCGAAAACCATGAAAAACTCCGCAATGCGCTGTTTGATGCAGGGGCAGGTAATATCGGCAATTATGAGAATTGCAGCTTCAACAGCCAGGGGCTCGGTACCTACCAGGGCAATGCCGACAGCAATCCGCAGATTGGCGAGCGCGGCGAATTTACAGAAACACAGGAGATAAAGATCGAAGTAACTTTCGAGAAGCACCTCGAAGGTAAAATATTAAAAGCGCTTTTCAGCAACCATGTGTATGAGGAAGTGGCTTATGAAATTTACAGCCTTGAAAACCGCCACCAGAACATAGGCCTCGGCATGACGGGTGAGCTTAAAACACCAATGACAGAAAAAGAATTCCTGGAATTTGTAAAAGAAAAAATGCAGGCAGGCGGCATACGCCATAGTGCATTTACCGGACGGGATGTGAGAAAGGTAGCCGTTCTGGGCGGTTCAGGCAGTTTTGCAATCAAAAGCGCCATCGCGGCGGGGGCGGATGTTTTCCTTACAGCCGACCTGAAATACCACCAGTTCTACGAAGCGGAAGGAAAGCTGCTTTTGGCCGACATAGGCCATTTTGAGAGCGAACGCTTTACAAAGGATTATATGGCGGGCTTCCTTTCTGAAAGGATTGCGCATATTCCGGTAGTGCTTTCCGGCGAGGATACAAATCCTGTATATTATTTATAGTGTTATAAAAGCGGCTTTGATAAGGCATTGGGACAAAAAAAAATTTAGTTGTCCATCTTAGGAAAAAATTCCCTAATTTTGCAATCATTTTATCGGAATAGAATACAAATCCAGTTAAGTACTTATACATATGGCGAATACCAAGGAACTGAGTGTTGAAGACAAATTAAGGGCACTTTATGATCTGCAATTGATCGACTCCAGAATTGATGAAATCAGGAACGTGAGGGGCGAGCTTCCTCTTGAGGTGGAAGATCTTGAAGATGAAGTTGCCGGGCTAAGCACAAGGCTTGAGAAGCTTAAGACTGACCTTGAATCTATTGAGGAGCAGATAAAAGAGAAAAAAGGCGCTATTGAAGACCACAAAGCAGCCATTAAAAAATATACAGAGCAGCAAAAGAATGTGCGCAATAACCGCGAATTCAACTCACTAAGTAAAGAGATTGAATTCCAGGAGCTTGAGATACAACTTGCCGAAAAGCAAATCAGGGAAATGAAGGCTTCTATCGAGCACAAGACAGAAACCATTGCCCAGTCTTCGGAGAGACTTGAAGCCAAAACTTCGCACCTTAGCCACAAAAAATCTGAGCTTGACGCTATCATGGCCGAAACCGAGAAAGAAGAAAGCTTCCTTATCGAAAAATCGGCTGAATATGAAGGCATGATCGAAGAGAGGCTTCTCAATGCCTACAAAAGGATCAGGACCAGCGTGAGGAACGGCCTTGCCGTGGTTTCTATCGAAAGGGGCGCTTCTGCAGGTTCTTTCTTTACCATCCCGCCGCAAACGCAGATGGAGATCGCTGCCCGCAAAAAGATCATTACTGATGAGCATAGCGGAAGAATCCTTGTTGACAGCTCGCTTGCTGACGAAGAAAGAGAGAAAATGGAACAATTGTTCTCAAAAATATAATGACGAAGCCCCCGCACACCGGGGGCTTTTTAATTGCCATGCGGAAAGCCTTTACGTATATCATGACTAAGCTGCTCGGGTTATACATCAACATACTTAGCTACATTTCCCCAAAGAAAGCCACAAAGCTGGCCTATCGTTTTTTTAGCGAGCCCCGTAGCGGAAGGCTGCTGAAAGAGCAGTTGCCGGATGTCCTGAAGAAAGCGCATGCCGAGATGGTTACACACGGTGAATTCGTTTTCCCGATGTACACCTGGAAAGGCAATGACACCAAAGTATTACTGGTACATGGCTGGGAAAGCAATGCTTCCCGCTGGGAGGAATTTATCGGGTACCTGAAGCGTTCCGGGAGCACTGTAATAGCGCTTGACGCCCCTGCACACGGGCTATCATCGGGGGTGGAATTCAATGTGCCCCGTTATGCTGAATTTATAGACGTAGTGGTAAAGAAATTTAGCCCGCATTATCTTGTAGGGCATTCCCTTGGCGGAGCAACAGCGTTGTATTACCAGTCGCATTACCCTAATGACAGCATCGAAAAACTGGTGATTCTCGGAGCGCCATCCGACCTCAACACGCTGCTTACCAATTATGCCGGGCTGCTGAACCTCAACAGCAATGTATTCCTGCTGCTCAGGAAACATTTTTTCGATCATTTCAGGATAAAGACCGACGAGTTTTCGGGCAGTGTGTTTGCTTCGAAAATAAAAGTAAAGGGCTTGCTCGCCCATGATGTAAATGACGATATAGTAGCCTATAAAGAAGGAAAAAAAATAGCGGAAGCGTGGCCTGCAGCCGAGTTTGTTACAACAAAGGGGCTTGGGCACAGCATGCACGATGAAAAGCTGTACAACCGCATTTATGATTTCCTTTTCGATAAAAAAGCTTAGCCACAAATTACCCGAATTTCACCAATCAATGGCTGGTTCACATAACCTGTGGCTAATGATATAGCAGAAATTATCCGCTTTATTATTTTTTGATCACCCTCTTCGAAACAGTTTTATCACCATCGGTAACCTTTACAATATAGATGCCTTTCGACAAACTGCTGAAGTCGATCTGCTGCCCATTGTCGGCTAAAACGACACTATTTACTAACTGGCCAAGCGAATTGTATACTTCTGCTTTTGCATTACCGGAAAAACCATCAGCTGTAAGCGTAAGCCTGTCCTGCACCGGGTTGGGATATACTGCGAAAGATGCTATCTCAGCAGTTGGTGTCCCAAGCATATTGGCAATTTCGGCAATAGCGTTTTCCATATTAGGGATCGGGCCTATGGGTGTGTCTTCTGTAGCTGCGCCCTGCGGCGTACCGGTAGCAATAAGCAGGTCCCTCATTTGAGGCCCCGTAAGGTATTCGCCGGTAAGGCTATGATAATAGGATTGCAATACGGCCACGCATGAAGACACGATTGGGGTGGCCGAGCTGGTTCCGGAAAACATGGTATACGACTGGTTGAAATCGCCCCCCACCTGAAGCACATCGCCATACCCGGATGAATAAACCCCTTGTCCCCAGGCATGCACATCTACCCTGCTGCCATAGGTACTAAAATCAAGGCGTTCGTGCTGTGTATTGTTAGAGCCTGCCCCAACTATTATAGCGCCGCTGTTTCCGCGATTCCTATAGGATTGGTATGCCGGGTCGTCAAGGTCTTCGTGCCCGTTACCCGCTGCCGCAACGATAACAATACCGGAATCGGTAGCAGCTTTGGTAAGGTTCCACACCACATGGTTGTACTCCGCAGGGCAATAATCGCCAAGTGCACCTGTCATTTGCAATTCATAAATAAGCAGGTCGCCTTCTGTAGAATTAGCAATGGCCTGGGTTATAGCATTGATCCTGTTATAGCCAGATGTGGGATATTCTGTAAAAAGAATCATCTCATTGGCACCATTCGCCATACCGGAGATACCGTAACTGCCTTTATCAGCATACACGATACCAAATACTGCGGTGCCATGTTCGGTAAAGTCAGTAGATGCATCCGGGGAAACTTCCATCGCATGGCTTACATTTCTTTCATTAAGTTCTTCATGGTCGAGGTTTACACCATACTCCACATCCCTGATATTAATATTTTGCCCGTTAAGTTCCATATTCCAGGCATAGATCATATTAACCCCGGCTGAACTATTGAGATACGTCTGCAATGGCTGCCTGTTTGGTGTTATAGGTTCGATATCATACGGAGGCTGTATTGGCTGCGCTGACATAAGGCTGCAATATTCAACGCCGTCAAGCTTTTCAAGCGCCGTAGCCAGTTCCAGCAATCTTTCGTTGGTAGGATTGGCAACAGAAAGCTCAAAAATATTCCTCAGCTTTGCTACCGACGCACTGCTGCCTGTATTTTTTATAGCCAAAGCTTCCATCTGCTGTAATTTTTCTTCAGGAATGGCAATTGCTTTTGCAGGTATAATGGCATATTCTGCAGCAAGCTTTTCGAACCCCGGAGCAACTGCAGCAATCGCCTGTGAATAATCCTGGTTGGCGTTTACAGGCATTTTAAGCGAAACGTACAGCCTGTGCTGTGTACTTCCTTTTTCAAGGTGAAAGTCCCCCTTTACGCTTTGGGCGAAAGATGCACCGCAAAACAGGAATGAAAGGGCAATAAGGGTAATTTTAATCTTCATGCTTATTTATTGTAATTAAATCAGTTATAGCAATTTTCATGTAAAGCAAAGATACACGATTGAGTGTATGATTGTGCTCGGCAAAATATTATATTTTTGCAATATGGAAGAAGAACTGAAGCGCCTGAATAAATTTATATCCGAAACCGGCTACTGCTCGCGCCGCGAAGCCGACAAACTCATTGAGGAAGGCCGCGTAACCCTAAACGGAATCGTTCCTGAAATGGGCACTAAGGTAGGCCTGAATGACGAAGTACGCATAGACGGCAAGCTCATCAGGGAGAAAACGGCAAAGCATGTTTACCTTGCCTTCAACAAGCCTGTGGGGATAGAATGTACCACCAACCAGGAGGTGCGGAACAACATTGTAGACTACATCAATTACCCGAAGCGCATCTTCCCTATCGGGAGGCTGGATAAGGCCAGTGAGGGCCTGATTTTCATGACCGATGATGGCGACATCGTAAACAAGATACTCCGCGCCCGCAACAATCACGAAAAAGAATATATCGTTACGGTAAACAAACCGATAACCGACCGTTTTATACAGCGCATGAGCAACGGCATCCCTATACTCGATACCGTGACGCGCGAATGCAAGGTAGAGCAGGTGAGCCGGTACATCTTCCGCATCGTGCTTACACAGGGCCTCAACCGCCAGATACGCCGTATGTGCGAATACCTGGATTATGAAGTGACCGCCCTGAAGCGCATCCGCATCATCAATATTTCGCTGGATGTACCCGTGGGCCGCTACAGGGAACTTACGCCTGCCGAAGTAAAACAACTCAATAAGCTGATCGAGCCATCAAGCAAGACCGAGGAGGCGAGTTATCTCCCTCCAACACAAAGCCCCCTAACCCCAAAAGGGGGAACAGCTACAGGGAAGCCGTCAAATACACGGAACAATCCGAGAAATTTTGGGCGAAAGCCAAATGACAGGACTGGGAATAATCCGGGAAGGAAATAGTTATGAAAAATATCAGCCTAATAGCCGGAATATCTATACTCGTTTTATCTTGTGCGAAACCGAAAAAAGAAAGCACTACCGCTATTGCCGAAGATGCAGCAATTATTGAAAAAGATACAATAAATCATGGCTATAACGAGCTTGCAGGTGACAGGGAAATGACATTAACAGTATCTGACTATAATACTGACAATCCTGAAATACAAATTGAAAGGCCTGATAAAAGTAGTGTTGAGACTTCACTAGACACAACGCTGCTTTTTAATGCATGGACTTTAGATAATGAAGGCCCACATGCCGATTTTGTTTTTTCACCAAAAAGCTTCTTTGTAGTCGATTATGACGGCAATGGCGATATGCCCTATGAACTTAAGGGAAACCATTTGAAGATATATTATAATGATTTCATCCAGGAAGGTGAGATACTTTCCGTGAGTAAAGATTCTCTAAAGATCAGGTGGAGGGATGCTGGTATCGCTGCCTATGCAAAATGGAAGGACAATTAAGCATTCGAATTATCAGTAATATAACAAGAAAATAATTTTGCTACCTTTGTTTGAATTTTACAATTTAAGACTATGGAACGCGAAACACTGCAGGAATTTTACAGGCATAAATTCGACACCGTACCCGAAGAGCAGCCCGGCGCAGGACATTTTAATGTATTCCGTCTTGAGGACTGCATGAAGCAGGGAGTTCCCATTTATTCCCGTAAGGACTTTTACAAGATCGTGCTTATTCGCGGCACCAACCGTTACCACTATGCCGACAAAAGCCTGGAGATGAGCGGCCCCAACCTGATGTTCCTGAATCCGCAGGTGCCCTATACCTGGGAGGCTATTGATGGCGAGATCACCGGATATTTCTGCATATTTACTACTGATTATGTTACTGCCAGGATGCGCGGCAACATCAACGACCTGCCGATGTTCGTTCCCGGAGGAAAGCCGGCCTACCCATTGAACGTAAAGCAGGATGCGGCAGTTTCCGCCTTGTTTGAAAAAATGCTGGAGGAGATACATTCGGATTATACCTTTAAATACGACCTGGTTTTTAATTACCTCAACGAGCTGATTCACCTTGCACTAAAGACCGAACCCGCCGAAAGCCTTTATGAGCACCCTAATGCCAACTCGCGCATTACGGCTGTATTTAACGAACTACTGGAAAGGCAATTCCCCATAGAAACACCAGTACAGCGTTTTACAATGCGCTCGGCAAGCGACTATGCCAACAGCCTGGCCATCCATGTGAACCACCTGAACCGCGCCGTGAAAACAACGACCGGTAAAACCACCAGCACCCTGATAGGAGAACGCATTTTAGCAGAGGCTAAAGCGCTCCTAAAACACACCGACTGGAATATCTCTGAAATCAGCAACAGCCTCGGGTTCGAGGAAGCATCGCATTTCAATAACTTTTTCAGGAAACTCACCTCGGTTACACCTTCCAAATTCAGGGCTGTTTGATTTTTACAAGTATTGGTTTGAAGTCTGTAATAACTACATAAGATCACCACCCTAATTTTGTACTGTAAATAATAACAGTACGATATGGAAACTTCAAACAAAAAAACATGGTTTGTTACCGGCGCATCCAAAGGATTGGGGCTTGCACTGGTAAAACAACTTTTGGCGCTCGGGCAAAACGTAGCGGCAACATCCAGAAACCCTGAAGCACTGACCGCAGCCGTGGGCGGCGCAACCGCAAACCTGCTTCCACTTTATGCCGACCTGGCTGATGACACCTCTGTAAGACAAGCCATATCAGCAACAGCCGAAAAATTCGGCACCGTAGATGTTGCGGTAAACAATGCGGGCTATGGCATTGGCGGAAGCCTTGAAGAGCTTACCGATACAGAAGTCAGGCAGAGTTTCGACATCAATGTGTTCGGCACGATCAACGTCATACGAAATGTGCTGCCTATCATGCGGGAACAAAAAAGCGGGCATATCATTAACATCTCTTCCATTGCCGGAATGGCTGCCACAACAGGATGGGCTGCCTATGCCGCCACTAAATTTGCCGTTACCGGGCTTACTGAAGTGCTGGCAGAAGACGTGCGTGAATTTGGGATCACTGCCACAGTAGTGCTTCCGGGCGGATTCCGCACCAGCTTCCTCGATAAAGATTCTATTGTCATTGCCGAAAAACGTATTGACGCTTACACCACCATGCGCGAAGCACAGGAAAGGCTGCTACAGCTTGATGGAAAACAGGGCGGCGACCCGGAAAAGGCAGCTGCACTTATGATAAGCACCGCATTCGCAGAGCATCCGCCTTTGCGCCTGTTTTTGGGCAGCGATGCCTACAAGCGCGCAGTGACAAAGGTAGAAACGCTCACAAAAGAGCTGGAATCAGCGAGGGAGACAATAATCTCAACAGATCACAACAACTAAAAACAACATTATGAGCAATAACAAAACATGGTTTATTACCGGTGCCTCAAAAGGCTTCGGGCTGCTGTTCATTCAGCAATTATTGGAGAAGGGCGACAATGTTGCCGCAACATCACGCAGCATATCACAGTTAAAGGACGCTGCTGCAACCGAACACAAAAATTTCCTCCCGCTCGAAATGCAGATCACCGACGAACAAAGCGTTGCCAACGCTATCGATGCTACTATCTCGAAATTCGGGCGTATCGATAATGTGGTGAATAATGCGGGCTATGGCGTGGTAGGCGCTATCGAAGAATTGAGCGATGACGAATCAAGGCAGAATTTTGACGTGAACGTGTTCGGTTCGCTGAACGTTATACGCCAGGTATTGCCGCACCTTCGCAAGCAGGGTTCGGGGCATATCTTTAATATCTCGTCGATCGGTGGGCTTACAGGCAGCTTCCCCGGCTTTGGCATTTACTGCGCTACAAAATTTGCAGTAGCCGGATTTACCGAGGCGCTTTCGGTGGAGGCCAAGCCATTCGGCATTAATGTGACACTGGTACTGCCGGGTTATTTCAGGACGAACTTCCTGGAATCCGATTCGCTTTCAGTTTCGAAAAACCCAATGGCTGAATACAAAGATGTGAGGGCAGTGCAGGAAGTACACCAGCAGCAGATCAACGGCAACCAGCCCGGCGATCCGGTCAAAGGTGTGGCGGCAATGATTAAAATTGCCGAAACAGAAAACCCGCCGCTGTATTTGTTCTTAGGCACAGATTCCGTTGCCATGGCAGAGCAAAAGACGGCATTCCTCCAAAATGAAATTGAGGCGTGGCGCGGCGTGAGCGAGTCGACTGACTTTTAAGTAATTTAAATTGAAGAAACCTCCTTCGGGAGGTTTTTGTGTTTATTGGTTCGGGAATTATTTTTTATTTCACGCAAAGTCGCAAAGCCGCTAAGACTCATGCCGGAAGCAGAACGTTTTAAGCCGCAAAGTATTGGATGCAATCTTTAGCTAATACTACTGAATTATTTCAGCTTCACCCTGCACAAATAATGATGCGCCGTAATATAAAGGTAGCCATCAGCACCGAAATTACAGTTGGCAGTTGGCACGCCCGTTTCTATCTTGCCAAGCAGTTTGCCTTTCGGCGAAATAACGACAATACCATTCGCGGCAGCGGCATAGATATTCCCGGCAGCATCTGTCTTAATGCCATCGGCAGCACCGTTGCTTACCTCCTTATGCTCCCGGAAATCGAAGAAGATCTTTCCTGTACCTACTACCCCATCTTTATCGACAGCATAGGCCATAATATAAGGGTTAGCGCCATCGGTATGGCTAACGTACAGAATCGTTTCATCCGGCGATAAAGCAACACCATTAGGGCGCTTTAAATTGCTTTGGAATTGCACTACACTACCTTTGGTATCCACACTGTACACGCCTTCCACATCAATCTCCCTGTTTTTCGTGTCATTCTCCCTGCCGGGAAGGCCGTATATCGGGTCGGTGAAATAATAAGTCCCGCTGCTGTGGCGGCAGATGTCGTTAGGCGAATTGAAGCGCTTGCCCTGCCAGTTATCGGCAATAGTAACTTTGCCTCCACCCGAGAGGTTCATTTTGGAAATTCGGCGGTCGCCATGTTCACAGGCTACGAGCTCGCCGGCAGGATTTACCAACAGACCGTTAGAACCCGGCTCATCGCTGTACTGTCCAATACCGGTATAGCCTGACGGCTTCAGGAAAGGCTGCAGCCCATTCTTTTCATCCCAGCGGAAAATGGTATTCTGCGGCGCATCAGAAAACAGGAGGTAGCCGCCGTCTTTTACCCATACCGGCCCTTCCGCCCATTTTAGCCCTGTGGCTATTACCTCTATTTTGGCATCCGCCGAAACCAGTTTGGAGAATAACGGGTCATAGGTAATTATTTTGCCGAGGGTTGGGTATGTTTGCTGGGCGTAAGATGAAAGGCTTATAAGTAGTATAATTAGAAGGTTTTTCATTGATTATTATTTGAAGTATTTAAAGCACACATCGACAAAGATTAAGTTATAGATTCTAAAATACATACAACGAAGCACGTTCTTCCATTTCGACGAAGGAGAAATCTCTACTTCGCAGTAGTTCTGAGATTTCTCTCTCCGCAAGCTCCGTTCGAAATGGAAAACCGGACTCTTAAATCTTTGGCTTTATGTTGAAAGATATTACTTCCTCAACCTCCTTTGTTCCCTAGCCAGCAATGTGTTCTTCAACAGCATCGCAATGGTCATTGGGCCAACACCGCCCGGCACCGGTGTTATAAAGGATGCTTTTTTACTTACATTATCAAAGTCGACATCGCCGGTTATGCGGTAGCCTTTTTCGGTAGTTTCGTCAGGTACACGGGTAATGCCTACATCGATGATAACGGCATCGTCCTTTATCATTTCTGCCTTGAGGTAATTGGGTACGCCAAGCGCCGTGATGATGATATCGGCCTGCGATGTTATCTGGTTGATGTTCTTGGTATGGCTGTGCGTAAGCGTAACGGTACTGTTGCCCGGAAACCCTTTACGCCCCATCAGGATGCTCATCGGCCTTCCTACAATATGGCTGCGGCCAATAACCACGGTGTGCTTTCCTTCCGTCTGCACGTTGTAGCGCTCCAGAAGCTCCAGTATCCCGAAAGGAGTTGCCGGTATGAACGTACTCATATCAAGCGCCATTTTACCAAAATTTTCGGGGTGGAAACCATCCACATCTTTACTGGGGTCGATAGCCATGATCACCTTCTGGTCGTCGATCTGCTTTGGCAAAGGCAGCTGTACGATAAAGCCGTCAATGTTATCATCCTGGTTCAGTTCCTCGATTTTCTTAAGAAGCTCGATTTCGGAGATAGTGCTTGGGAGCTTTATCAGGGTCGATTCGAATCCTACACGCTCGCAGGCCTTTACTTTGCTGCCCACATAGGTAAGGCTCGCACCATCGTTGCCTACGATCACGGCGGCAAGGTGCGGCACCTTTTCGCCTTTAGCCTTCATTTTACTTACCACTTCGGCGATCTCGTTCTTAATGTCGTCCGAAGTTTTTTTACCGTCTAATAGTTGCATTGTGTGTTGTTTATGTTTAGAATAGATGTTTCAATTACTATTGTTTTTAACCACATAGATACATAGGACAAAGATGACCCCTTAAAGTGATAATAAGTAACACAGAGCGTGAAGCTTCGCTTCTTCTATGTGGCCGTATGCTTGCTATATTCACTAATAAAAAATACTATAAAATCCATGTTCCTATGTGGTTAAATTGAAATTCAGACTTTTTTAATAAATAAAAAAAGACGCGATAACGCGCCTTTGTAGTTTATGGTTTCATGCCTTTCATGCCGCCCATCATCCTCATGAGGTTCTTTCCGCCCCCGCCCTGCATCATTTTCATCATTTTGCTCATCTGGTCGAACTGTTTCAGCAGTTGGTTTACCTGCTGGAGGGAAGTGCCGGAACCTTTGGATATCCTGTTCTTCCTTTTGGCATCCAGGATAGACGGCTTGCTGCGCTCTTTTGGCGTCATGGAATAGATGATGGCTTCGATGTGCTTAAAGGCATCATCTTCGATCTCTACATCCTTCAGGGCCTTGCCTGCACCGGGTATCATGCCTACAAGGTCTTTCATGTTACCCATTTTTTTCACCTGCTGTATCTGGGTAAGGAAATCGTCAAAACCGAATTCGTTCTTGGCGATCTTCTTCTGCAATTTGCGCGCTTCTTCCTCATCGTACTGCTCCTGTGCCCTTTCTACAAGGGAAACAACGTCACCCATGCCCAGGATACGGTCGGCCATACGGTTCGGGTAGAACACATCGATAGCTTCCATCTTCTCGCCCGTACCGATGAACTTGATCGGCTTGTTCACCACCGATTTTATCGAGATTGCGGCACCACCACGGGTATCACCATCCAGCTTCGTAAGGATAACACCGTCAAAGTCCAGCCTGTCGTTGAAAGCCTTGGCGGTATTCACGGCATCCTGGCCCGTCATGGCATCTACCACGAATAATGTTTCCTGTGGCTGTATCGCTTTATGAACGTTGGCAATCTCGTTCATCATTTCCTCGTCAACCGCCAAACGGCCGGCCGTATCGACGATGACTACATTAAATCCGTTTGCTTTAGCATGCTTTATCGCATTTTGCGCGATCTCAACCGGATTGCGGTTGCCCTCCTCGCTGTATACTTCCACGCCTATCTGGCCACCTACCACGTGCAGCTGGTTGATCGCCGCCGGACGGTAAATGTCACATGCCACCAACAGCGGCTTTTTATTCTTTTTGGTCTTAAGGTAATTAGCCAGCTTTCCTGAGAAGGTGGTCTTACCCGAACCCTGAAGCCCCGACATCAATATCACGGCAGGATTTCCGGAAAGGTTTACCCCTGCAGCATCGCCACCCATAAGTTCGGTAAGCTCATCTTTCACAAGCTTTACCATAAGCTGGCCCGGCTGTAACGTGGTAAGTACGTTCTCGCCGATAGCTTTCTCTTTCACCTTTGTTGTAAAATCTTTAGCTATCTTAAAGTTAACGTCGGCATCAAGTAGCGCGCGACGCACTTCCTTGAGCGTATCGGCAACGTTTACTTCGGTTATCTTTCCGTGCCCTTTAAGGATATGGAGGGCTTTATCTAATTTTTCGCTTAAATTATCGAACATAAAATTCAGGATTTCTTTATAAGAGGTGCAAATTTAATAATTTGATTTTGAACTTAGAGGGTAATGCAAATAAAAAAGCCGGACGAATCCGGCTTTTACGTTTTATCTAAACCTATATGTGTGTACTTTGAAAGCAGAAGCCTGAGCAACCGGTCACGCCTTAAAGTAGATTATCTGTAAAAAAAGAAAAAGCCCCTTACCCGGGGCTTTTAAAACATAAACTGTAAATGTAATCTGGGAAAACCGGAACTACTAAATCCGATTTATTATAAAACAATTTTATAAGGTTTTACCCTACCCGAAATAACGAATTTTAACACATTTAATTGCGCTCATGTTATAAATATTTAAAAATAGCCTGAAAGCTAAGTTTTTATAAAGATTTATTTCAAAAAGGCAGTAATAATAAAACCGGCTTTGGGAAGAGCCGGTTTCGGGAAAACTTGAATATTTAAAAAAAACACAACTATTCTAAACAGGTGCTGCAATCGCCTTCCAGCTCATACAGCGTTTGTACTTCCTGTTGGGTAAGTACTTTTTTATACACCCTAAGGTCGTCCATAAGGCCGGTAAAGCCGCTGCCGATATAATAATCAAGGGCCTGTGTGCCTATATCGCCAGTAGCAGCGGTCGCGGTGTTACGCAAAACCCCGTCACGATACAGTTTCAGGGTATTGTTGGCATCAAGCGTAGCCACGAGATGGTGCCAGTTCTCGGTATCCTCCCACAGCAATGGGTCCTGGTTCCAGCTGGTGTCCCAAGCTTGTGCCGACGGCGTGCCAACCATTGGGGTATTCAGATCATAAACCGCAAGATAAAAGCCCTGCCCGGAAACATCGCCTTTCTTAAAGAACACCTCAAGGTCACCTGCTACGGTATTCTGCATTTTAAACCACAGGCTTATACTGAACGTATCACCAGCCACCAGCGCATTTGCCGCACCGGATTGTACCTGGAGGTATTGCTGCCCATTAAATGTCATGGCACAATTTGCATTTCCATTCCTGTCGGCAGCAGGGACGATATCTATCGGCGCCGAAACAAAATTGCCTTTAAGGTCCTGAACAACACCGTTGGCAAAGGTCATATAAAGCATCAGGTCGTCGGTCAGTACACCCGGGTTATCGCAGTTAGTTTCATGGCAGGCTGTCAGCGCTGCATTGATGGCAAGCTCCAGCTGCTGATTGTTATTGAGCGCAACAGTTTGCCCGTTTACAATTATCGTTACAGGGTAACTGATCGAGTAATATTCATTCGCAGCAAGCGCCTGAAGCAGTGTACCTAATTCCTGATCACCATTAATAATATAGGTATCCTCCATCTGGAAGCTGCTGTTGTATCCAAAAACAGTAACCGGATAGCTTAACGAAATGCAGTCGTCAGTAGCCGCGTCGTTAGCTATTGCAATTAAAACTTCGGTAAGCGAAGAACCGCTGTGCAGCGTTTGCGAGTTATCTTCCCTCACAGAATCATCCTGGCATGAAATTGCAAAAACGGAAAAAAAGGCTATCAGCGCCCCCAGGTATTTTGCTCTGGTCATTTTTTTGTGATCTGGTTTTGAAGTGAAACAGTTTACACACAAAAAACCCTACTTTATGCGTTTAATTTTAGCGACAGCATTGTTTTGACCGAAATGCATTTATAGAATAATAAGCATCCTGAGATATTAAATGCAAACAAAAAGCTTAATTAAAATTTAAATAAATAAAAAATATCCTGTTAACAAAACGTAACCAAATCGTCTCGTTAATAATAAGTTAAAAAAAATTGAGCATTAATTTTTTTATTTAAAAATAACCTTTAAATTTGCCTCATAGTTTAAACCCCCAGATTATGAAAAGCAGTCTATTAAAATGGTATTTCCTTGCATTTTTATTAGCAAGTGACTTTGTCGTATTTGCACAACCAGGCGGAACAGGAGAAGATGGTGATCTTGAAGGCGGAGGTGACCCACCAGCCCCAATTAATGCCAAGCTAATATGGCTTGCTATAGTAGGCGTTTCTTTTGCTTTCTACTATTTCAACAAAAACCGTCAGGAAAAGAGAGCTTAATCAGCCACGACACATACAACATTATAAACCTCTTTTAATAAGAGGTTTTTGTGTTTTGTATCAACTAAAGCACAAATATCTTTTCGATGTCTTCTTTACATATAGGTTTCAGGAAATAGTCTTTTACGGTTCCATTGAATTCCTTGGCGCGTTCAATGTCTACCTCATTATTGGATGAACTTATCATATAGATAACAGGCATCTTTGAAAGGCCCGGCCCGAGCTTTATAAATTCATCAAGAAACTGCCAGCCATTCATGATCGGCATGTTCACATCCAACAGGATCAGGTCAGGAAGTTCTTCAACGTGGTTGTTCTGTTTTATAAAATCAATAGCGTCCTGCCCGTTGGCGAAAAAAGTACTTTTGGCATCGACACCATTTTGTTTGAGCAGGTTTTTTAGCAAAAAATGATAAATCTTATCATCATCAATAACATATATACTATCAATCTTCTTCATCAAAATAAATTTTAAACGCAGTCCCTTTATTCACCTCGCTGAATACCTCAATCTTCCCTCCCATTGCCTCAACCTGGTTCTTGGTTATAAACAAACCAATCCCTCTTGAATTCCGGTTTTTATGGAACGTTTTATACATTCCAAAAAGCGAGTTTTTATGCCTCTTTAAATCGATACCCAACCCGTTATCGGATACAGTAAGCACCTTCTTGCCGTCTATTATCTCAAAATCATAAGACACCATCGGCTTCCTTTCGGGGCTTGAGTATTTAATTGCATTTGTTGTAAAGTTAAGCAATATACTTTCAAGATACGCAGGATTATAGTTGACGGTTACATCCAGCGGTATGTTAACTTCAATAGTTACTCCGTGCTTGGTAATCTCATTGTGCAATATAGTGAGAATATTCTTCAGATAGTGCCTCAGATTAAGGTTTTCTCTTACAATCTTAATTTCGCTCTGAATTGCTACCAATTCTTTTAAGTGGCTGATGGTAATCCATAATCCGTCCGAAATACCTTCAAGGTGCTTTAGCAATTCTTCCCGCTCTTCATCGCTTGCGCCTTTAAAAATATCCAATAGCATTTTTAAGTTCCCGGCATGGGACCTGAGGTTGTGCGACACAATATGGGCAAAATTACTGAGCCTGTTGTTTTGGCTCCCTATAATATCTATAGTGTTGCCAAGTTCCATCTCTTTTTCCTTGAGCTGCGTAATGTCTTTTAAAGTGCCAATGGCCCGCACAGGCTTGGTCTTATCGTCAAAATGCATGGCCCTTCCACGGCTGAGCACCCAACGGTATTTTCCCTGGTCGGTCATTACCCTGTATATGCTTTCGTAGACGGCAGTTTTCTTCTTTAAATGGTCATTCTTAATTTTTTGATAGGTTTCCATATCATCGGGATGAACCCTGGAAACCCAAAAAGTATTGGGATAAATAGCCTCCTTTTCCTCTTTACCCAGTATCTTCATGGATTGCGGCGAAAAGTAGACCATGTTAGTAGTCATGTCCCAGTCCCATATCCCTTCGGATGCCGCTTTGAGGGCATATTTAAAACGCTGTTCAGAAAGCATCAGTTTGGCCTCCTGCTCTTTTTGGTCGGTTATATCGTTTACCCTGCCATAAAAGCTTACCGACTTATCTTTATCGAGTTCGGGCTTTGCAGAAACACGCATCCAGCGAAGCCCTTTTTTGGGGAGCTGTACCCTAAATTCATAATCCCAGTTGGTTAGGGTCTTTTTGGAAGCTTCAAGCGACCTCACGAAGCCTTTTATATCTTCCTGCAGTATGCGGTCGGTAAAAAATAACTCCGTGTTATATGTAAATTCTTCTACCGTAAGTTCGTATATTTCGTTTACGGTTTCGCTGGCAAATACTATGGAGTAATGGTCTTTACCTGTCCAGATCATCTTGAATATCAAATCCGGTATCTGGTCCAAAAGCTTCTTATAGAAAGCATCAAGACTTTCACCGTCGTGAATGTCAGGCTTATCAAAAAACTTCATACTTAATCTCTTTGCCACAAAAATACGTTTAGTTTTAAATTTAAAAATTTTTTCCCAACTTTTTAATTATTTACAGGAATAATTATTTCCTTGGATGATAAGTGTTTAGCACCGTATTCAGAAACTTCCTGTCAAGGTGCATGTAAATTTCGGTTGTAGTTATGGATTCATGCCCCAGCATAAGCTGAATGGAGCGCAGGTCGGCGCCGTTCTCCAGGAGGTGGGTAGCAAACGAATGCCTGAAGGTATGCGGGCTAATAGTCTTATTAAGGCCTATATCGGCTGCCAGCCGCTTAATTATCGTAAATATCATGGCGCGGGTAAGCCCCCTGCCGTGTACGTTAAGGAACAACGTATCTTCGTGCCCTCTTTTTATATCCAGCCTGTTGCGCATGGCACCTATATATAAGCCGATATATTTCCTGGTAGACTCCCCTACCGGCACAAAACGCTGCTTGCTGCCCTTCCCTGTTATTTTGATAAAGCCTTCCTCAAAAAAAAGGTCGGATATCCTTAGCGTAACCAGTTCCGAAACGCGGAGCCCACAGCTGTACAACGTTTCGAGCATGGCCCTGTCGCGCTCCCCCCGCCCGTCTGCCAGAGAAAGATCGATTGCGGCTATCATCCTGTCTATTTCCTGCAGTGAAAGTGTGTCAGGGAGCTTACGCCCTGTCTTGGGCACTTCAATAAGCTCCATGGGTGTGTTTTTCCTGTAATCTTCAAATACAAGGTAATTGAAAAAGCTTTTCAGTCCTGAAATGATGCGGGCCCTCGTGCGCGGGTTAAGTGCGGTCGAAATATGGTAAATGAATTGCTGAAGCGCGTCATCGTCAATGTTTACAGGGGAAACGCCAATATTGTTTTCCTCAAGATACGTCACCAGCCTTTGTATATCGAATGCATAGCTGGCAATGGAATTCGCCGACAGCCCCCGTTCTATTTTGAGGTAGGATTTGTAGTCGTTTATATATTTTACCCAGCTTTTCATGGGGTTAAAGTTATGTGAATTAAGAATACTTTCAGAATGCCCCAATTTTAATCATATAATTTTGACAAACAAAACTAATACTTATAAATGATGAAACTATTTAAATTATTTTCGATGAGTGCATTACTTTTCGGTGCTGTAGCAGTATCTAATGCACAGGAAGACGCGAGCAACAGAGACTCGATGTCGCCAAGCTTTGGTGTTAAAGGTGGTGTAAACTTTGCAACACTGTCCGGAAGCGATATTGATTCGCCGGATTCAAGGACAAGCTTCCACGTGGGTGTGTTAGCCGAATTCCCTTTGGCAGAAATTTTCTCTATACAGGCAGAGGCACTGTATTCCGGCCAGGGATTCAAATTTAACTTTGCGGGTACAGACGGTGACAAGGCAGAGTACCAACTGGACTACATTAATGTACCTGTGCTTGCAAAAGTGTACATCGTTAAAGGGCTGAGCATTGAAGCAGGGCCACAGTTCAGCTTCCTTGTAAACGAGGAGTTTGATGCAAACCCTAACTCTGACAGCGGCGACATCCAGCTTGACGGCGCTAAGAGCTTTGAATTTGGCGTTGCGGCAGGCCTTACCTTCCAGACGGAAATAGGATTGTTTGCTACAGGCAGGTACAATATGGGACTTACTGAGATCTACGACAATGTAGATGCCAAAAACTCAGTATTCCAATTGGGTGTAGGATATAAATTCTAATATCCCATTTGATAGCAAGAGCCTCCTTCGGGAGGCTTTTTTCGTTTATTGCATATCTCATATATACAAGGTCTTTTTTGAGATTTCTATCTCCGCAGGCTGCGTTCGAAATGGAATAACGTGCTGTTTTTAAATTGAAAAATGATTTTCTAAATATGTATAATCAAATTTATTATAAATACCATCATGAGTAATGGATCTATTTAATTTTCACGCAAAGTCGCAAGCCGCTAAGACGCATGCCGAATTTGAGGATTGAAAGCCGCAAAGTCATGCTGCAATGTTTCAACATTGCAGCATGACTTTGCGACTTTGCGTCAAATAAAACTTAATTTGCTTGCACACATATGTTTATATCAAATAAAACTGATTCAAATACAAAAGCCTTGAGGCAAATACAAAAAAAAGCCTCCCCGAAGGAAGGCTCACTATTTTACATAGAATTGAGTCTTAGAAACGGTAGCCCAGACCAACCTGGATGCAGTTGTTCCTTACTTTACCGCCTTCGTCATGCCTGCTGATATCTTCAAGGCCCCAGTAATACCTTGCATCGATAAGGAAGCCCGACTTAAGCTCGTAAGAAAGCCCTCCGGCAGCACCGTAATCCAATGCTTTAGTACCTTTGCGCAGTTCTTTGTTTTCAGCATCAACCCTTGCACCAAGTACCGGGCCTAACTGTATATTAAAGCCTTGGGTAATATAATATTTTGCCATGGCAGGTATCCTAAGGTAAGAAATTGACTGATCCTTAGCTCCTTCTTTAGAATAAAGCATTTCGGGCTGGAAGTGGAAATGTCCTTTTAGCGCCATGTCCAATGAGATGCCGGCATAAAAACCTGTTGCACCATCAGTATCGGCATCACTGTCAAAGTTAGAAAAGTTAACGCCGGCTTTTACCCCTACTATCGGGAATTCATCCTCTTGTGCCTGTGCTGCAAAGCCAAATGCCATAACGGCCAGTGCGGAAAAGAAAAGTTTTTTCATGTGTTATGATTTAGATGCGATAAAAATAGGAAATTAATCTTAAAAAAAAA
Organism: Flavobacterium album; assembly: GCF_003096035.1. Classification (NCBI taxonomy): domain Bacteria; kingdom Pseudomonadati; phylum Bacteroidota; class Flavobacteriia; order Flavobacteriales; family Flavobacteriaceae; genus Flavobacterium; species Flavobacterium album. The sequence goes on from NZ_CP029186.1 coordinate 102,648, forward strand.
CCACCCCATGGCAGGTTTTCATTTTAATTAACAGGAAAGCGTCAGAAAAGGCACACAACTATTACAGAACAATAAAACAATTACACAAAATCAATGCTTTTTGTGTCAATCTTTTAATTTTTTCGTAAGGCAATAAAAAAGCCTCCCGTTTAGGAGAGGCTTGATCTGTATATCCTGAAGGGATTAGAATTTGTAACCTACAGAAACCTGGATTACATTGTTAGTAATTTTTGGTGTTGATCCCACAGGAGATTCTGTATCATTGATATCTGAAAGACCTGCATTATACCTTGCCTGGAAGAAAACTCCCATTGGAAGGTCATATGCAACGCCTCCTGCTAAGCCGAAGTCGATGCTTTTGTAGCCATCTTTCACATCTTCATCATCAGCTTTTGCGCTCATAAGGAAACCTACATAAGGTCCCGCTTCAAGGCTAAGGCCTTCCATGATGTAATATTTCGCAAGGATAGGCACATTGATGTAATTAGTTTTTAAATCATAATCAGCACCAAGAACTTTATACGATGCACCCTGCATAGAAAAAAGTACTTCTGGCTGAACAGAGAAAGTCTCGCTTAACTTAAACTCAGCTACCCCCCTACGTGGAAGCTTGTCAATGAGCCGTCAGTTTCAGCATCTCCGCCCTGGTCAGCAATGTTTAGACCAGCCTTAACACCAAATTTCATGTCTTGTGCCTGAGCTGCAACACCAAAAGCCATCACAGCAAACGCAGATAATAGAATTTTTTTCATTTTGTGTTTAATTTTTATTGTTACTTGTAAAACAAATGTATAAATTTAATTAATAAGAAAAATACCTATAATTGGGTATTTTTATTAAATTCTTGTTAACTTTTATTCCTTCCGAAACTGCGCTTGTAAATAAAAAACCGCCTCAATTGAATATTGAGACGGCTTCATAATTCCTGACAGTATGTCTTAGAATTTGTAAATCATTCCGAAAGTTACACTGCTTAGGTTCAGGTTCAGGTTGAATGTGTCAGTAGATTCTGCTCCGTCAGCGTCAGGCTTGCTTGTGTTGTAGCTAAGTGCTCCAAATGTAGTCTCAAACGCGATATGGTCTGAAACGAAATAGCTGATACCAGGTGCAAGGCCGATACCAAAGCCATTTGTTTTTGCTTCGCCACCAGCAGGAAATTCAGTTTTCGTAGTGTTATAGCCTGCGTTTAACTGACCGAAGAATGAGAATGCCCTTCCCGGAGTTCCGTAGTACCTTGCGAATGCACCGGCTTCAAAACCAGTAGTTTTTGTTTCAGCACCATCAGCGTCAGTATCTTTGCCGCTCCTGAAGCCAAGCTGTGCGCCGATAGCAATGTTTTCGCTTACAAAGTAACCTACCCTTGGAGTAACATTAAAATCAGTGGATTTTACATCACCCGTTTTTTCAGAGCTAAGTCCAAGTGAGCCCGATACAAAAACATCTCCTTTAGCAAAACCGGAAGTAGCGGCCTCATCCTGTGCCTGTGCAAATCCGAATGCAGCCAAAGCTGCTACAGTAAATAATAATTTTTTCATGTGTTAAATAAATTATGGTTATTTGATGTTCATTCTTACAAATTGCATGCCACAATTTTAATAATATTAACAATCCTAATTTCCAGTGATTTAACATTTGTATTATTCTTTGATCAGTGCCTTAACAAGCAAAAAAGCCAAATTCGGGTTAAATTACCAACACCATTTCTACTTTTCCTTACATTTGTTTCAGATTAGGCTTACAAATTATGAGAAGATTGTTTTTAGCGGCAGCACTGCTGCTTTGTGCGCCAATTATGAACGCGCAGACTTACGGCATTAAGGGCGGTGTCAATTTTGCTAACCTGACCGGCAATGATGCTGATGCGTTTGATGGCCTCACCAGCTTTCATATCGGTGCGCTGATGGAATTCAACATTCTTGACCGCATTACGCTGCAGCCGGAATTGCTGTATTCAGTACAGGGCGCGAAGAATGATGGCGAAGAATACAAGCTTAACTATATGACCCTGCCTGTCATGGTTGAATTTGACATTGACGGGTCGCTTAGCCTGCATGCCGGGCCGCAGTTTTCATTACTGGCCAATGAGACGAAGCATGTTGCGCCTAAAGAAGCCAACAATTATGATTTTGGGCTGGCAGCCGGGCTGGAATATGAAATTACAGGCGGACTCTTTATACAGGGCCGCTATGTATGGGGGCAAAGGCAGGTTTTTGAAGATGCCGATGTAAAGAACTCGGTGATACAGTTTTCCTTAGGATTTTATTTTTAAACCCACTTAAACTATTATAACATGAAAAAGATCATTTTTTTATTGACAGCACTGGCGGGCAGTTTTGCCATGCAGGCACAGGGTATTGATTTCGGTATCAAGGCCGGAGCTAACTTTGCCAACTTTACAGGAGGTGACATAAACACTAAGAGCATTACAAATTTCCATGCCGGAGCTGTTGTAGAACTGAACCTTGTACCGGTATTCTCTGTACAGGCCGAAGCGCTTTTCTCTTCGCAGGGTGCAACCTACAAGGATACTGCCCTTGACATTGCAAAAGACATCAACCTGAAGTACGTTTCTGTACCGGTAATGGCAAAATTCTACGTGCTGCCAAAACTTAGCGTTATGGCCGGGCCGCAGTTCTCTTTCCTTGTAGATGATGCCGACGAAGCTTTTGACAGCAAGAAATTTGACCTTGCTGCGAGCGGCGGTGTGGAGCTTAAAGTGATTGCGGGATTGTTTGCTCAGGCGCGTTACAATATCGGCCTTACCAAAGTATCGGACAGCGAATATGCGGGAGATGCCAAGAATGCCGTATTCCAGTTATCATTAGGATATTATTTCTAAAAGTTTTAAATAAAATGTAAAGACCGGTTCTGTCCTTGAGACAAAGCCGGTTTTTTTATGGCATAAATGTTAAATTTAGTATTAAACACTATCCTGATTAGTGCAGTAAAGACTTACTTTTACAAATAGAAACAAGACCAATGAACATACATATCATCAACGGGCCAAACCTCAACCTGCTAGGCACACGGGAACCCGAAATATACGGCGGCCGCACTTTTGAAGACTACCTTGGTGAACTGCGCCAAAAGTTTCCCGGTATTCACCTGACATACTTTCAGAGTAATATCGAGGGCGAACTCATAACAGAAATACAAAGAGCTGGTTTTAACCACAATGGCATCATCCTGAACGCGGGTGCTTATACCCACACGTCCATTGGCATAGCCGATGCCATAAAGGCAGTGACAGCACCCGTTATAGAGGTGCACATCTCTAATACCTTTTCCCGCGAAACCTTCAGGCACCAGTCGTTCCTGTCGCCCGTAGCTACAGGTGTAATCATCGGTTTCGGGCTGAAAGGCTACCAACTCGCAATAGAATCGCTTATACCATAAACGGATGAAAAAATACCTGATGCTTTTATTGTTGCTCGTTAGTACACCCACTTTTGCACAGGTAAAAGGAAGGATCGTAAGCGCTACCGGCGAACCGGTTCCGTTTGCCAGCATCATCGTATCAGGCACCTACAATGGCACCTCATCCAACGAGGACGGGTACTATACGCTGGCGCTATCAGCAAAAGGGAAATACACTATAATTTTCAGGTCCATTGGTTACAAAACAAGGGAAATAACAGTTGATATAGCCAAATTCCCCCACACACTCGATGTAAAACTGCAGGATGAAAAATACCTGCTGGACGAGATTGTGATATCCAATAAGGACGACCGGGCCAAAATGATCATCAGTGAAGCCATAGCGCACCGTGAGGAAAATTCGGCAAAGACAGCAAAATTTGAAGCCGACTTTTATTCCCGTGGCACTTTTAAGGTAAAAGATTTACCGTCAAAAATTTTGGGACAGGAAATAGGCGACCTCGGCGGGTCTGTAGATACTACGGGCAATGGGATACTGTACTTATCGGAAACTGTTTCGAGGGTAAAATATGAAAAGCCCGGCAGGATAAATGAAGTTGTAAAAGCATCGAAAGTCAGTGGCGACGATAACGGTTTTAGCTACAACAATGCCGCGGCAGCCGAGTTTGATTTTTACGAAAATTTCATTCCGTTCGAGGTGAGCGTGGTTTCCCCCATTGCAGATAACGCTTTCAACTACTACGATTACAAGCTTGAGAATTGTTTTTACGATACCGATGAGCACCTCATCAGCAAGATAAAGGTTTCGCCAAAAGAAAAGAATGAAGCTGCGGTAAAAGGTTACATTTATATAGTGGAGGATACCTGGGAACTTTATGCCACCGACTTCATGCTAAAAGGCAGCCAGATAGAACAGCCGTTGCTGGATTCCCTGAATATTAAGCAGAGTTTTGGGTATAATGCCAAAGAAAAGCTGTGGACCAAGAATGTACAGACGCTCGATTTTGATGCCGGGCTTTTTGGCGTGGGGCTTTCGGGCAGGTTTAGCTACGTGTACAGCAATTTTATTTTTAACCCGGATTTCGACAAAAAAACATTTGGCCCCGAAGTGCAGTATGTAGAGGCCGATGCCAACAAGAAAGAGAATAAATACTGGAACAGCATACGCCCTATCCCGCTTACTCCCGAAGAGCGCAACGACTATATTAAAAAAGACAGGATACAGGAACTGCGGAAAACAAAGGCTTACATGGACAGTACCGACCATGAGCGCAACCGATTTAAATGGCTGTCGCCTATACTGGGGTACACCTATCATAATTCCGAGGAAAACTGGGACATCCGCTATACAGGGATCGCGACAAGGCTGGCCTTTAATACCGTGCAGGCGTACTGGCTGGCACCGGGTTTCCATTTTACAAAATACCATCCTGATAAGAATACGTACACCACTTTTGGTACTGACCTGAATTATGGCTTTGCCGAGCAGCGTTTCCGGGCCACAGGGGTATTTGCACACAAGTTCAACAACTTTTCCAAGCGCATTGTAACCGTTACAGGGGGCAGCAGCATTGAGCAGTTCAATCCTGAGAAGCCCATCAATAAGATCGTGAACAGTATCAGCACGTTGTTCTTCAGAGACAATTATGCCAAATTCTATGACAATGCGTTCATCAAATTAGCCTATGAGGAAGAAGTGCTCAACGGCATACAGCTGAACGGGTCGGTTGAATATGCACGCAGGCACGCGCTGTACAACAATACGAACTTCTCGACACTGAAGGACGTTTACCACCCTTACCTGTCCAACAATCCATTGCTTCCGTTTGACCAGGAAACCCCGGCATTCCTGAAGCACAACCTGATGAAGGCCTCTTTGCAGGCGCGCTTCAGCTTTGGGCAAAAATACCGCACCCGCCCGGACGGCAGGGAGGTAATCTCCAACCCGGATTACCCGAGGCTGTATTTAAAATACGAAAAAGGTTTTGCATCGACCATTAAGGATTATAATTTCGATCATCTTTCCACCCGCATCACCTATACGATGGATGCAGGCAATAAGGGTGAAACCGGTATGGCAGTCCGCGCCGGTAAATTCTTTAATTCGGATAACATCGCCTTTGTCGACTACAGGCATTTCAATGGCAATCAGACGCACATCGGGAAATCGGAGCGTTACCTCAACGTATTCAACTTCCTGCCCTATTACACCCACAGCACCAACGACCAGTATTTCGAAGGGCATCTGGAACACAACTTCAAAGGTTTCATTACCAATAAGCTGCCGCTGATCAGTGAGCTGAATTACCACCTTGTTGTTGGCGCGCATGTGCTATCCACGCCGGAACATAATCCGTATATGGAATTTACCGCCGGGTTCGACAACCTTGGCTGGGGGAAATTCCGTTTCCTGAGGATCGATTACATAAGGTCGTATGAAAGCGGTTTTATTAGTGATGGTGTGATCTTCGGGCTGACGTTTTTGGATATACTGGAGTAGTTTAGTTTTCAGTCTCAGTCTCAGTCTCAGTTTTCAGGCCTCACCCCCGGCCCCTCTCCAAAGGAGAGGGGAGCAGCTACACTCATGGTGAATACTACGCAAAAAGACCTGACAGGTTTTTGAAAACCTGTCAGGTCTAAGATAAAATTTAATCCTCCCTGCTTCCGTCGTCGGCCATTCGTACCAGTTTGGGTGTGAATTTAGCGACAACATCTACAAGTCCGGTCTGGGCAGCCATCACCATATCGATATCCTTATAGGCCATTGGGGCTTCGTCCCTTCCGGCACCGATCAGGTTTACACCGTGGTCTTTCAGCACCTGCTTCATATCGGCTTTGGTAATGTTCTTTATGGCCTGTGTCCGGCTCATCTGCCTTCCCGCACCGTGCGATGCCGAGTTGATGGCAGCTTCCTCGCCTTTACCCCTCACGAGGAATCCCGGCGCCGTCATGCTGCCCGGTATGATACCCATTACACCTTTTCCGGCAGGGGTAGCGCCTTTTCTATGCACGATAACTTCTTCACCTTCGTGCATTTCTTTCCAGGCAAAGTTATGGTGGTTCTCCACTTTCGCCAGTACCTGTGCGCCAATAGCCTTCGCCATCTTATCATGGATCACCTCGTGGCATGCCGAAGCATAATCGCCGGCAAGGTTCATGGCTATCCAGTACTCCTGTCCTTCCTGTGTATCTAGGCCCAGATAGGCAAGGTTGGCGGCTTCTTTAGGCAATTTGCAAAGGTCTTTTGCCAGCCTGGTGTAATGCCCCGCTACCGTAGCACCGAATCCCCTCGAACCCGAGTGGGTCAGTAATGCCACATACCGTCCTTTATCAATATTAAGTGCTTCATCCCTTTCTTCAAATTCGATGATACCAAACTCCACAAAGTGGTTACCTCCACCGGATGTTCCCAACTGCGACCATGCTTTATCCTGAAGGTTCTTGATGAATTTCGTCATCCCGAATTCTGCCCGGTCTATTACATCGTGGCTGGCTTTATACTGGCCGTGGTAACCGTGGCCTGCACCAAATTTAGTATGCGCGATAAGCTCCCTTTTGTATTTCGACTCGTTTAGCATATAATCTTCCGCAGGGATATCATATACCGAAAGCGCCATCCTGCACCCTATATCCACGCCTACACCGTATGGTATAATGGCATTCCTTGTGGCTAGCACCCCGCCTATCGGCAACCCGTAACCCTGGTGTGCATCGGGCATCAGCGCCCCGGCAACCGTTACCGGAAGTCTCATCGCAATATTCATCTGATCCAAAGCGCCCTTCTCTATATTTTTCTCACCGTAAACGGCATATTCCTTTGCGTTTTCTATCAGGGGTATAATATCTTCTTTTGGTATATTGGCTTCTTCTATCATGGCAGTTGCCAGGGGTTCCAGCACCTCATCATCCAGGAAGCTTTCAGGATAGCCTTTCACTTTTTTGAAAAGCGCTACTACATCTTCTTTCGGCTGGCCGCTGTAAGCCGTATTGGCAAGCTTCAGCGCAAGGCCTAAGATTGGCGTTTCTGTATATCCTGCCGATAATAAATCGGTTCCTGTTATCTGTGTTTCCATAACGAATGGTTTGTATTTTAAAGTTAGTGTGTTTTTATAATTTTTTGGTTAATGATAAAATAAAAAGAGGCAATGGGCTGCAGGTGTTTTGATTTCTTTGGACGAAGTAACACGTTGCATAACGGCACTCTTATATAAGGGCAATGGCATGCCGGCGCTTTATTACTTTCGGGAATCGAACCCGACGAAACAACCGGACGAAGTAACGCAGGCAAATACGGCACCTTATGTTTAACAGGAGCAAAATGCGGCGTGGGTAACGGGGCGTGTCTGGCCGGAGTCGAACCGGATAGCCTTGCCGCACAAAACGGCTTCGCTATTCCTCCCCTGGGTTGAGACGAAGTAACCCGCACCTACGGCATCCTGTATACTCTGGCAAGGTGAAAAGCGGAAGGGTTTGCTTTGCCGCACTTTCCTGAGGCACGACGGGACTCGAACCCGTAGTAACCAATTTCGAAGTAACCCTGTCCTACGACACTTGCCATTTTTCAATTCTTTTTAATAAGCTCCCGCACCGCCTGGCAACGGGAGCGCTTCTGTATTTTAAAAACAGGGCGACAGGCGAAAAGGGACTATCCTTGCTCTAACCAACTGAGCTACTCACCGGAACCTTTGTCCCGGCAAGACGGGACTCGAACCCGTGTCCAAGGCGCCTGAAACGAAGTACCCCTTATCTACGGCACCTGTATAATTTTTCCTAATGAGCTCCCGCAGGGCGCGTGGACTGCGGGAGGAACCCATTGTTTATGCTTTCAGGGCTAATGACAGGAAAAGGCATTTGCTCTACCAACTCAGCTACATTGCAATTGCCACTGCAACGATGGGACTCGAACCCACGACACAATTCGAAGTAACCCTCTCCTACGGCACCTGATGTTTTTTATGTTCTCCCACAGGACGCGTGTGCTGCGGGAGGATTTATTACAACTCAATATCTTTAATGGCGTCAAGCGCATTGCCTGCATTTTCAAGCGAATAAAGGAGGTCGAATATCTTGTCGCTCCAGCCCGCTATCAGGTATACATCGTTCCTGCTGATGTCCAGCGGCGTATTGCCATGGCCTGCAAGGTCGAAAAGGTACAGTTTTGCATTGGGCGCCATTTCTTTATAACGCTTCCATGAATTTTGCACGCTGTTGCCAAATAATCCGCTGTCGTACATCTGCACATCGGTAAAAAGCATGACTTTATCCACTTTCTTCCTTTGGGCGATCAGGTCTTCAATAACAAGGTAGCCGTTGGTAGCATAACCTACCTCACCTTCCCTCCTGTAGTACTCCATTACGTTGGAAAGCACATTTCGCGAAGGCATGTTGATGGCTTTCCACCTGTCGCCAAACATACCTGTGGTGACATTCCTGCATTGCGACTGAAGGAGCATACCCAGCATAAGGCCGATGTCGTACAGCTTCACGCTGCTTCTCGTCGAAACCGGCACCTGCATGGAGCCCGACACGTCACACGCTATCACTACCGAAGTATCGTAACCAAAGCCCTTAATGTTCTTTGCGCTTTGCATTACCGCATCTTCCAATGCGCCAAGAATTGCCGACGTGTAGCCGGAACGTAAATCTTTAAGTTCCCTGTAGGCCGAAAGGAAACGGAACGGCAATTGCTTAGAGCCTGCCACAGCCTTTTCATTCGACAGGTACTCGCACACCATCTGTATGCAATAGCCCGGAACGTCTGCTTCAAGTATACTCCTCAGGTTACGCATCAAGGCCATATAACCTATTTTTTTACTTGCTATAAGCTCGGCCCATTTAGCGGCAACCGCCTGTTTCTTTTCGGCAGCGGTTGCAAATTTCTGCCTGCCAAGTGCAGAAAGCTCGGTTTCCCACGTGTAGGGCGTTGCCAGTTTATCAGCGGCTATCTTATTGAAAAGCTCCTGCTGGGCTTCGTCTTTCGCTTTTGGGTGCACCAGGAAGAGCGCATCACGCAGCTTCACATCGGTATCCCTGTTGTATTTTGCAAACTGGTATTCGTCGAATTTATTGAACGATGCCACAAGGCCTTTTTGCACCTGTTTGGACAGCCTGTTCAGTTTTTTGGTACCGGTACGTGCATTGGCCGCCTGGTAGTAGGCCAATAGCTCGGTGATCTCATCGGCACGCTGTATAACATTACTTATGGCTCTGCTCACCACGGTATTGCCCGACACGCTTTTGGCAAGCTCTACCGAAAGTACCAATGGCACCGACCTTAAGTTCATCTGCGCCCTTGCATATACCGCAAGCCTCGCCACAAATTCAGGGTCACATTGTGCTATGAGCGCCGTGATGCGTTTCAGCCTCTGGTTGCTCTGTTCGTAAGCCGTATCATTCAGCCCTGTAGTTACTACAGCGGTGTACAATTCCATCTCAGGGGTCAGCCTGTACGCCTTTGCACCTTCATGGTTTACCGTTACGTTGTTCTGCCTGTTTAAAAAATTGAATTTCATGATTACGGATTTAATATTATACTTTTGTTTTTCTTTTCTGCCGGATGCTGTTGTTGTCTCATCCTGACATTACAAAGATGCGCGTGCCTGTGCGCAGTGAAAATGCGCAGTAAAAATAAAATTGAAAATATTTTATTTACTACTGATATTCAATACTTTAAATCTATAATAATTACAATTTTTCCGAATAAAAATTTTACTACGCAACTACATTGCGCACCAAATTCATTTTTTAAGCTATATTTGGCAGGCACATTTGCTTTAAAAACACCAAACCCGCCCCTATGGCTACCAATAAGCTTGCCCTGCTGCGTTACAAAACGATAGACGAATGCCTGAAAAACCGTTTCAGGAAATGGACGCTGGAAGACCTCATCGAAAAAGTGTCGGATGCGCTGTATGAATATGAAGGCATTGCCACGGGTGTGAGCCGCCGCACTATACAGGCCGACATACAGGTGATGCGCAGCGACAAGCTCGGCTATAATGCCCCGATAATCATTGCGGACAGGAAATTCTATACTTACGAAGACCCTGCTTATAGCATTACCAACTCCCCCATCAACGATGCTGATATGGCCAAGATGAAGGAGATCGTGAGCATCCTGAAGCAGCTGAACGGCTTCAGCTATTTTGATGAGATGAGCGAGCTTATCGCCAAGCTGGAAAATAATGTAAACAAGACCGAAAAGAAAACACAGGACTACATACAGTTTGAGGACAACAAGCACCTGAAGGGCATAGAGCATATCAGCCCGCTGTACCAGGCGATACTGAACAAGACGGCATTGCTTATAGAGTACCAGTCCTTCCGGGCACACCAGCCCAGCAAGGAGATCTACTACCCTTACCTGCTGAAGGAATACCGCAACCGCTGGTTTCTGATCACGCGTATGAAGAAGTATACCCACCTCTATACCCTGGCGCTTGACAGGATCGTGGAATTCCATCCGCTAACGAAAGAAGCCTATGTGGACCATTACGGCGTGGACTGGAACCGCTATTTCAGCGATACGCTGGGCGTAACCAAATCGGAACGCGACCGGGGCCAAAGGGTGATCCTGCATTTTGACTGTGCCAATGCGCCCTATGTACGCACCAAGCCTTTGCACCATTCGCAACAGGTGTTATCAGATAACGAAGATGGCCTTATCATTCGCATCGATGTGGTGCTGAACTTTGAGCTGGAAAAAGAAATTTTGGGTTTCGGCGAATGCGTAAAAGTGCTCGCCCCGCGCAACCTTAAAGAAAAGATACGTAAAAGGCTGACTAAGGCCCACGCACAGTATGTGGAACGCGAACAGGAAATAAAGGCGGCGAAAGAAGGAACGAAATAATGATACGATTATAACTACCGACAACTGACAACCATCAACCGGCAACTATTTCTTCCGCCTTAACACGCTTCCCCTGAAATCTTCCAGCGGCTCTTTTTGGCGGAAGCGCTCAATGTCTTCCCAGGTGGCGCATTTCATATCCATTATCTCGCCGTAAATATCCATGGGCAGGGTGACAGACTCCACCCCTTCCAGGCTTTCTTTGAGGAAATCTTCCATATCTTCAAGGGAGTAGAACCATTCTTTATCAAACTGAATTTTATGGATGGTGGTGTCTTTGCGTACAATCGCTTCGGTAATCTTCTTCATGGGTATGCTAAAAATGCGTATGATTATTCTTTACGAATACGTGTTTTATATTGTTCTTGCCGGTCTCCCTTTCATCTACAATAAAATCGTCGATGCTTTTTATAAGCGGCAGCATCTTTGGGAAGCCATAGTTACGGGCATCGAAGTCGGGTTGCTTTTTGAGCATGTGGTTGCCCAGATCGGCCAGGGATGCCCACCCGGTTTCGTCGGCAAGGTCGTTTATGCTGTTGCGGATCAGCCTTATCAGCCTGTTGTCAATGGTACTTAATGTTTCCTTTGTCTCTGCGGCTTCGGCTTCAACATGCTCCACATGGTGTTTCTCTATCGCTGCACCTTTTGCAGGCCTTCCGGGTTTCTTTTCGGCCTTTTGGCTTTCAGCGGCACCAGGAAGTATTTCGATGTAAATAAACTTTTCGCACGCTTTTATAAAAGGCTCGGGTGTTTTCTTCTGGCCCATGCCAATTACCTTCATCCCTTCTTCGCGCAGGCGGAGCGCCAGCCTGGTAAAGTCGCTGTCGGAAGATACGATGCAAAAGCCGTCTACCTTTCCGGAATACAAAATATCCATAGCGTCAATGATAAGCGCGCTGTCGCTGGCATTTTTGCCTGACGTATAACTGTATTGCTGTATAGGGCTGATGGCATTTTCCAGCAGCACATTCTTCCAGCCGTTCATATTAGGCCGTGTCCAGTCGCTGTAAATGCGTTTGAATGTGGGGGTGCCGTATTTGGCTATTTCCTCAAGCATACCACTTATATTGGAGTAAGGCACGTTATCGGCATCTATGAGTACTGCCAGCCTGAGGTCTTTTATATTGTCCATTGTTTGGTGTATTTAACCAAAGGTAAGGGAAAAAGGAACGCGGATAACACAGATTTGGGTGGATTGACACAGATTCTATTATAAAACGATAATGGTTATAGCGCCGTAAAACAAAATTGAGATTAAAAGGTTTATGCCGAAATAACGCTCTGTTATCTCTTTAAAAGGCATGCTATTTTTGCGAAAGAGCCAATGGAATAATGCCCCCGGAAAATCAATAAACGAGATAATCCCATTAAAAAAGACCTCTAAGATGAATTCAAAAATCATTTCTCCCATATACCAATAACTCCCTTTCTGTAAAAAAATTATCCTTATTTGTAAGAAACTCCCTTAACCGCCGTTATCTTTCCTGTGCCCAAAGATATTTTTTTTACCCTGATGCAACCATTATTATGTAAAAACCGTCTATCCTTTCAAAACCAATACCTACCAATAACCAACAAACCATGCACAAATTTATTACCACCCTTTTCCTCTTGTTCGGATTAGCATCTTTTGCGCAGATAAAAGGAAAGATCACTACAACGAATGGCGAGGCGATACCGTTCGTAAGCATCACTATCGAAAACACTTATACGGGTACTACGGCTAATGAAGCCGGACAGTTTGACCTCCCGTTCAAAACCACGGGGAAACACACTATCATTTTCCAGTCGATCGGCTACAAGACAAAGAAGATCCCTGTAAACATTGTCTCTTTCCCGCATATGCTGGATGTCGTGATGGAAGATGAAAGCTACGAGATGAAGGAGCTTACCATATCTAAAGGGGAAGATCCGGCTTACGCCATTATCAGGCAGGCCATTGCACACAAAAAAGAAAATTCGGAAAAGACAGGCCGCTTTGAAGCCGACTTTTATTCGAAAGGTATTTTCCGCGTAAAGAATGTACCGAAGCGTATTATGGGAATGAATGTGCGAGTAGAGGCTAATAATGCCGGAACCATACTCGATTCTACCGGCAGCGGCATTATTTACCTGAGCGAAACCGTATCGCACATCACCTTCGAGCAGCCAAACAACCTTAAGGAAAAAATAATTGCTTCCAAAATAAGCGGCGACAACAACGGTTTTAGCTACAATACGGCAAACGGGACTTTTTACAACTTCTACGAGGATTATGTGGATATGGAAGATGTGAGCATGATATCGCCTATTGCCAAAGGTGCTTTTGGTTACTACCGCTATAAATTTGAAGGCAACTTTTATGACGAGAACAACAACCAGATAAGCAAAATAAAGGTAATACCGCGCCGCGATAAAGAGCCGGTGTTCGAAGGCTACATTTATATTGTGGACGACAGCTGGGCGATCTACGCTATCGACCTCGACATTAAAGGATACCGTATACGCCAGAACATACTGGATGTGCTTACGCTGCAGCAGAACTTCAGCTACAACTCGACCAACGGCATCTGGGCCAAAAACTCACAGACCTTCGATATCAAGGCCGGGATGTTCGGCGTGGGCTTTACAGGAAAGATGACCCATGTGTACAGCAATTATGTATTTCACGACAAATTTGAGAAAGGTACCTTTACGAAAGAGCTGGTGTCGTTCGAGAAGGATTCCAACAAAAAAGATTCGATCTACTGGACGGGCGTTCGCCCCGTACCGCTTACCGGCGAGGAGTATACCGATTACATAAAAAAGGACAGCCTTGCCGAAGTGCGCAAGGTCTCTAAGGATTCGCTAAACAGCAAGCGAAACCGCTTTAAGGTATTCGATGTATTGTCGGGCTACGACTACAATACCGCCGACCATAAAACGCGTTTTAGCTATGACGGTGTACTCCAGATACCGAAATACAATACTGTGCAGGGCTGGAACTTCGATACGAAATTTTCGTTCTACACTTTCGACAATGAAAAGAAACGCAATATATCCCTGTGGACGGAAATGAACTATGGCTTTGCCGAAGACCGTTTCCGGGCACATGGCGGCTTCAGTACCAGGATATGGAAGCTGGGAACTTTCAGTTTCGCAGGGGGTAATACGATAAACCAGTTTAATCCCGCCGAGCCGATATCGCCATTACTGAACAGCATCAGCACACTGTTTTTTAAGGACAACTACATGAAGTTGTACGACAGGACCTATGCGAAAGTATCGCAGAGCCGCTGGATATTCAACGGGCTTACCATGACAGGTACCGTGGAATATGACCGACGCAGGCCGGTTTTCAACAATACTGATTATGTACTGATAAAGAACGATCATAATTATACTTCCAACAACCCATTTGACCCGACAAATAATACCACCGCACCGTTCGTAAAACACGAATTGTATAAGGTAAACATCGGTGGTAACATACGCTTCGGGCAAAAGTACATCAGCCGCCCGGACGGGAAGATACCGGTAACGGAAGTGAACTATCCCGGCATATCGTTCATGTATGAAAAAGCGTTCTCATCGAGCGTGAAAGATTATGAATATGACTTTATTGCCGCAAGGGTATCGTACAGCGAAACATTTGCCAACAAAGGGACATTCGGGTTTAATGTAAAAGGCGGTAAATTCTTCAATGCCGATAATATCGCCTTTATGGATTACAAGCACTTTAACGGCAACCAGACCCATGTAGGGACACAGGAAGCTTACCTGAACGTTTTTAACCTCCTGCCCTACTACAGCCGCAGCACCAATGATTCTTACCTGGAAGCGCACATTGAGCACAACGACAAAGGCTACCTGATGAACAAGATACCGCTTCTTGCCGACCTGCAATGGAACCTGGTTGTGGGCTACCATGGCATCGCTACACCTGATAACAAACCGTACCAGGAGTTTACTGCCGGGTTTGATAACGTGGGCTTCGGGAAGTTCAGGGTGCTGCGTATCGACTATGTACGTGCCTACAACGGCAGCGGCTTTGTTACCGACGGGGTGATATTCGGATTGAAATTCCTTGATATTTTATAAAAAGCTATTGCGTTTTTAAATACTTTTTACAGATTTCATTGTGTTTTCATTTTGATTATTCCCGACTGCGCCCGAACTGACAGACGTAAAATTATTAACGTTTGTAAATCGGCATCCGTTGTCACATCGAGTGCAGTCGGGATGCTTTTCACAGATCAAATCCAGCGTTTCAAAATTGATTAACAGCGTCCAACGAAAAAACTAAATTACTATGAGGAAATTTCTTTTACTACTGTCAGTACTGATAATGCAGGCCGCACTGGCAAATATGCCTGTAACTGAAACCCAAAAACTGGAAGCCACAGCACGCATCTGGGGCTTCCTGAAATATTACCACCCACAGGTAGCCGCAGGAAAATTCAACTGGGACCAGAAGCTCATTGATATCCTGCCCGAAGTGGAAAAGGTACAAACCAAAGAAGCGCTGAGCGAGGTTTACATAAAATGGATCGACGGGCTGGGTGAAGTGCCTGTATGCAAAAAATGCGGGAAGCCATCGAAAGAAGAATTATTCGAAAAGAACTTTAGTATGGCGTGGATGCAGGATACCCATGTTTTTACTGATGCGCTTACCGCAAAACTTAAATATATCGAGGCCAACAGGCATTTGGGTGTAAGCTATTATGCCGGTATGGGCAAAGCCGATAACATTGAAATAAAGAATGAGCCGGTGTACAAGGATTTTGAATATCCTGAAAAGAACTACAGGCTGCTGAGCCTTTTCAGGTATTGGAATATCATAGAGTATTTCTTCCCTTACAAATATGTGACCGACCAGAAATGGGATGACGTACTCACCGAAATGATACCTAAATTTAAAGATGCCCCTGATGCGCAGCACTACCATCTTGCCATGCTGGAGCTCGTAGCAAAGATAAACGACAGCCACGGCTACCTTGTTACGCAGCTTACAAACCAGTATTTCGGATTTTACTGGGCTCCGGTTACCTTCAGCATTATTGACGGAAAGGCAGTTATAACCGGTTTCTACGACGAGGAAAAAGCGAAACAGGACGACCTGAGGATAGGCGATGCCATAACCCATGTGAACGGTGTGGCGATAAATGACATCCTGAAAGAAAAAAGCCGGTACATACCTGCCTCTAATCCCGCAGTACAGAAAAGGGATGCGTACTTTAGCATCTTTAACGGCAGTAGCGATAAAGCGGAGGTGACCTTTGAAAGGGATGGAAAAAGCGCCCGCAAAGAGATAACCCGCTACATGAGGAAAGAGTTTAAAGGGAAGGAAAAAAAGCCTGCAGACAAATACAAGGTGCTGGAGGGTAATATAGGATATGTGAATATGGGCATCATTGAAACATCGGATGTTGCTGCCGCCATAAAAAAGCTGTCAGGCTGTAAAGCTGTGATTTTTGACATACGAAATTACCCACAGGGCACAATGTATGCATTCGGCCAATGGCTGCTTCCCGAATCGAGGAATTTTGTTAGCTTCATTAAGCCCGATGTAAACTATCCCGGCAAATATATATGGGTGAACTCCTATAATGTTGGTCCGAGAGGAAAAAACAAGAGATCTTATAAAGGTAAAGTGATTGTGCTTGTAAACGAGACTACGCAAAGCCACGCGGAATTCACCGCTATGTCGTTACAGGTGGGTGATAATGTGACCACTATCGGCAGCCAGACTGCAGGGGCTGATGGCAATGTAACCCCATTTTCATTTCCTGGCGGTTATGAGACGTGGATGACCGGGCTTGGTGTATTTTATCCTGACCGGACCGAAACGCAGCGCCGCGGGGTAAAAGTAGATGTACAGGTGCTGCCCACTATTGCCGGAATAAAGGCCGGTAAAGATGAAGTGCTGGAGAAAGCTATAGAGCTGGCGAATGAATAAATATAATATGAGGCCCGCGGTTGCGGGCCTTACTATTTCTCCACACTAATAACTTTCCAATCGTTATCAGGCTCTTTTTCTAATTCCATATAAACGTCGATGTTATTGCTTTTCCCTTCAACTGTTATATCGAATGTGGCTTCACCGCGGCCATTCTCGGTTTTGATATTGAAAGACGATACGCTGTAATCGTTTATTCCTCCTGTAGCTGCCTGTATCTCCGGATCGTTGCCCAGATGCTCAACAGCTGCCTTATAGGCATCGGTATTTTTCACAAATGAGGCTATCATAAAAATTCCTGTGACCACTAAAGCAATAACAGCTACAACTATTGGTATAACGATCATCGCCGTTTTCCGCTTCCTGCGCTTGTTGGCTTCTAAAATCTGATCATAAGAGGTTATTTTATTTTCCATCTGAAGATTTTTACTAAAAGTATAAAATATATTTCAGCACCAGGAAAATTATAAATGAAAAAGACCCACAAAACTGCGGGTCCCGATTTTGAGAAATACCGGTTATTTTATAGAATACTTCACGTAATATGAAAACTTGATCTTGATTTTCTTAAAGTCGGTTTCCGTATTGCTTTCCTGCAATCGATAGGTTACATTTGACATCCTATTTTGTGGTAAATAGGAATTATCCGGCTCTTCTGTTATGACCAATGGCTTACCCGGTTGCTCCCCTATCGCCTGCAATAAATAGGTTGCCTTATCTTTTGCGGCTTTTATAGCATCGATACGGACCTCTTTACGAAGTGCATCCATCTGTGTATGGTCAACTTTAGCGATCGATGCTTCTTTAATATCGTTATCGTGCAGGGCTTCAAATACCTTGCGTACTTCTGTAGCTGTACTGACTTTCAATGAATATTCCTGGCGCTCCTCGACTCCTTTATCTTTTCTTTTGTAACTGATTATCTCTGAACTTGCGTCGGCAAGTGAAAGGTTTTTAAGGTCAATACCTAGTGCCTGAAGCGACTTTTTTAATTTCTCCTCCTGTGCTGCTATGGTATAACTGGCTTTATTCACGACTTTTTCCTGCAACGTGATGGAGATATAAATTATATCCGGCACGACTTCTTTTTCGGCTGTTCCTGTAACAGTAATATAAGGAGTAGTATCCTTATCATTTTCGATCGTTTGGGCATTGGCCGACAAACAGATGGCGAATGACAATGCAGCGATGAATTTTTTCATAATAAACTGGTTTGGTTATTGATTTATTGAGTACAGCAATTAACGCAAAAAAGCCCACAAAATTGCGGGCTTTCCTGTATATAAAATCTCTTAGTCTATCCTCTCTATTTTCGCACCGATGGCCCTTAGCCTTTCGTCGATCCTTTCGTAACCGCGGTCTATCTGGTCGCCGTTCTGGATGGTGCTGGTACCTTTGGCAGAAAGCGCCGCGATCAGCATTGATATACCGGCCCTGATATCAGGGGACGACATTACAATACCTTTCAGCTGGAATTTGAAGTCATGTCCTATAACTACAGCCCTGTGCGGGTCGCACAGCATGATCTTCGCACCCATGTCTATCAGCCTGTCCACAAAGAAAAGGCGGCTTTCGAACATCTTCTGGTGTATCAGTACGCTGCCTCTCGCCTGGGTGGCCACTACAAGGACGATACTTAGCAAGTCGGGAGTAAAGCCCGGCCATGGCGCATCGGCCACGGTAAGGATAGAACCGTCGATGTAGTTCTGTATCTCATAGCCATCTTTATGTGCAGGAATATAAATATCATCTCCCCTGCGCTCCAGGGTAATCCCCAGCTTGCGGAACGTTCCCGGTATTACGCCAAGGTTGTCCCAGCTTACGTCTTTTATCGTTATCTCGCTTTGTGTCATGGCGGCAAGCCCTATCCATGAGCCTATCTCGATCATATCGGGCAGGATACGGTGCTCACATCCGCCAAGGCTTTCCACGCCTTCTATCTCAAGCATGTTAGATCCTACGCCTGTTATTTTAGCGCCCATGCTGTTCAGCATTTTGCAAAGCTGCTGCAGGTAAGGCTCACAGGCTGCGTTGTATATTGTTGTTTTGCCTTCGGCAAGAACGGCTGCCATAACGATGTTCGCCGTCCCGGTTACCGATGCTTCGTCAAGCAGCATGTATGTACCTTTCAGCTTTTCGGCTTCAACACCATAAAACGCTTCTTCTTCGTTATACCTGAATTTCGCACCAAGGTTTATAAAGCCCTCAAAGTGTGTATCCAGCCTCCTGCGGCCAATTTTGTCACCGCCGGGTTTTGGGATATACCCTTTTCCGAAACGGGCCAGCAGCGGGCCAACGATCATAATAGATCCCCTGAGCGCCGCGCCTTCTTTTTTAAATGCTTCACTTTCCAGGTAGCTGAGGTTCACCTCATCGGCCTGGAAAGAATAGGTACCATGAGCCAGCTTTTCTACTTTTACGCCAAGGCTTCGCAGCAGGTTGATCAGCTTGTTTACGTCGATAATGTCGGGTATATTGCTAATCGTTACTTTTTCGGGTGTGAGCAATACGGTACACAGTACCTGTAGTGCTTCGTTCTTTGCGCCCTGGGGCGTGATCTCTCCTTTTAGTTGTGCGCCTCCTTCGATTTTAAATGTTCCCATGCAGCGGTCCGGAATTATTGTTTTCTGTTTTTGTTATTATTTTGGTTGCTTTTGCCGTTCATGGCCGGCCTTTGCATTTTTTGTTTCGGGTTCCCAAACTGGGTCTTGTTGCTTAGCTTCTTGTTCACCTTCATCAGGTCGGTCACGTTGGAAAGCTCATCCTCCCCCGGCCTTAGGTTTATTTTTCCGCCTGAAAGCTCATAAAGGTGCTCGAATATTACGGCATCTACTACCGTATCCTTGTTCCAGCTCAGGTATGATTTTTTCATGTGGTTGGCGATCACAATGATGAGCGCATCTTTCATTTCGCCATCATCCCATTTGTTCGCCACATCAATCATGTACTTTATGTTATTACCATAAAAACGGTACTTGGGAAAATTTTGCGGGTACTCCAGCCTCTCGGGCTTTTGCTGCAGCATTTCCCTCGATGGTATTGGGTAGGGCGAATCGACATCCAGCTTAAAATCGGACATGATGAATATCTGGTCCCAAAGCTTGTGCTGGAAATCGGGCACATCGCGCAGGTGCGGATTAAGGGTTCCCATAACCGATATGATATATTTCGCTGCCTTGTTGCGCTCGTCCCTGTCCTCAAGCGCTACTGCCTGCTGTATGAGCTTTTGCAGGTGGCGGCCATATTCGGGGATAATGAGGTGCTCCCTTTCGGAATTGTACTCAAGGTTATTGGTTGCCTCTATAGAATTATATTGCATTTAGCGTAGGGTTTCTTTATAATGAAATAATGCCTTCAATATTTGAAAGCTCAATGTATTTGTCTATCACCTCTTGCGCACCCGCCATTTTTACATTAATGGAAACGCTTGTATATTTTCCGGTTTTAGATTGTGTAGTTTCTATAACTGCGCCCATGTTGTTAAAGGCGTCTTCTATTTCCTGGATCTTATTGGCTTCAGAAGGCACAATAAATTTGAACAGGTATTCGGCAGGCCAGTCGGCAGAGCCAGCAAGCTCTTCTTTCAGCCTTGCATAAAATTCTTCGGTTTTCTTATCCATTCGTAATAAAATAAACGCAAATATACATCATCCGCTTTTAACTTCGCCAAAAAACACCGTATTGCATTATAAAAAATTAAGCCACGAATTACACAAATTATCACAAATTCTATCCTACCTAATCGAAGCAATCTTCCCTAATTTCATAAAATTGCTCTTTACATCGAAAATGACGGCATCTGAAAATACAGTAATTAAATAGTGCATCTATTCAATTGAATTGCCTATTTAAAAATTTGTGATAATCCGTGTAATTCGTGGCAAAAAAATAAACAAAAATAAATGTAAGGCATTACGCAACCTTTTCTTTTTTACGTATCTATAGTATATAGGTTTAGGTTATAAATTTGGTTATTTTTTTAAAACCGCTGTTCTTCATTCAGCGGTTTTTTTATGCTTTTATCCCCACAAACAGCATGATGCCTATAGCGCCCGCGGCCAGCGCAATGTAAGAGTACCTCACCGCTTTGCCGATAATTTCCTTACTCCGGAAAAGCCGTATCACGATAAAGAGCGC
The DNA here is from genome assembly GCF_003096035.1 of Flavobacterium album. NCBI lineage: Bacteria > Pseudomonadati > Bacteroidota > Flavobacteriia > Flavobacteriales > Flavobacteriaceae > Flavobacterium > Flavobacterium album. The sequence continues at coordinate 123,929 of NZ_CP029186.1, forward strand.
AGACCCCGTTACGAGGTTCACAAGTATCCAGAGGGGAAATATACTATTCAATGCAGGGTTGTGTGCATTAAGCGTATTGCTGATGGCCATTGCCAGTAATACGGCAAACACAAAAGCCCAGATAAAATACAATGCAACTAATATATGAAAAACTGTATGTTTGAGATCGAATGGTTTCATTGGTTAGTAATTGCTTTTAAAATTGATATCCTAAATTTAACACACCCCTAACCCCTCTCAAGAGGGGAACACCCGGACGTACTTACTCCCCTAATTAGGAATTATTGTCGGCGAGAGTGAAGCTCTTCACCTCTTGAGAGGGGCCAGGGGTGTGTTCTTAGATAATTTAATTTCTTTTATATTTATTTTCTATAACGCAGGTGTTTTATTTTTATTGAAGATACCACTGGTAGCAAACATAGCAAGTATCGGGTTGAACGCGCAAATTTACCTTTTTAGATTTGTACTGTAATTAAAGGAACAAATTATGGACCATCAGGATAATATCAATTTCCAAAGGATCTCCGAGGCTATCGGCTATCTTAAAAACAACTTCAGAGAACAACCCGACCTCGATGAAATTGCCGAAAAAGTGCACCTGAGCCCGTTTCATTTCCAAAAGCTCTTTACCGACTGGGCCGGAGTAAGCCCTAAAAAATTCGTGCAATATCTCTCTGTAGAACATGCCAAAAAAGTACTGGGCGGCAAAGCTTCCCTTTTTGAAGCGGCGCACGAAACAGGCCTTTCAGGCACCGGGCGGCTGCACGACCTTTTTGTAAACCTCGAAGGCATGACACCCGGCGAATATAAGAATGGCGGCGAAAACCTTGCCATAAATTTCAGCTTTGCCAAAACGCCTTTTGGCACCGTACTTTCTGCAGCTACCCCAAAAGGAATATGCCACCTTGCCTTTGCCGATGACAGGGATGAAGCGATTGGGACATTGATGCGAAAATTCCCGAATGCAGTTTACAACGAAACAACAGATGAAATGCAGCAGCAGGCATTGCAGGCTTTTAGCAACAGCTCATCTTCAAAAGCAATACGGCTGCACCTAAAGGGAACGCCTTTCCAATTAAAAGTATGGGAAGCACTATTGCGCATACCCTCCGGCCAACTGGTTACATACGGCAGCCTGGCTGGGACAATAGGGTCGCCCAAAGCATCTCGGGCGGTAGGATCGGCTGTGGGCGATAATCCTGCAGCGTATATCATACCTTGCCACAGGGTAATACAATCAAGCGGAATTTTGGGCAACTACCACTGGGGCGCCAACCGCAAAGGGGCAATGATTGGCTGGGAAGCCGCAAAAGCACAATTATAATCATGGATTTAGCAGACAGGATATACCAACAGGACTGGGACGAAATTACCCAAAGCCTGAACAACAAAGGCTACGCGATTATACCGCGGCTCATGACTGCACAGGAATGCACGGATATCGCGGGTCTTTACAGTGACCACTCCCTATACCGCAAAACCGTTGTCATGGAGCGGCACCAGTACGGCCTGGGCGAATACCGGTACTTTAATTACCCGTTGCCGGAAATCATAGTTACACTAAGGGAGTCATTATACAAAAAACTTTCGCCGGTGGCCAACCTGTGGATGCAGGCGCTGGGCATGCCCACAGTGTTTCCCCACACTATAGCAGCACTTCACGAGCAATGCCGGGACAACAACCAACTGAAGCCAACCCCACTGATATTAAAGTACGGTAAAGGAGGTTTCAACACCCTGCACCAGGATATTTATGGCGATGTTTATTTCCCGATGCAGGCGGTCATAATGCTAACTGAACCGGATGACGAGTATATAGGCGGGGAATTTGTACTTACAGAGCAGGTGCCGAGGGCGCAGTCGAAAGCTATCGTGCTGAAGCCTAAAAAGGGAGACCTGCTTATCTTTACGACCAGCTTCAGGCGGGCGAAAGGCAGTAAGGGTTACCGGCGCGTAAACATGAGGCACGGTGTAAGTGAAGTGCATGACGGCAAAAGGATGGCGCTTGGCATTATTTTCCATGATGCGATCTCCTAACATGCTACAGCATTTGCACGTAACAGATATCGCGCTACGTGCGATGATACGGAAGAAACAAATTACCTTTGCAGGCAACAGCAAAGCCGGGATCTATGGGAAGCTCAATTGCCGTTCCGGAAAAAAGCTGCTCCGGAAAAACCGGGTTTTCTTTACCGATGAAGCCGAAGCCCTGTACCACAATTACAGGCCCTGCGGACATTGTATGAAGCAGGAATATAGTATCTTTAAAACCGTCTAAAATTATTTAACCACATAGATACATAGACTTTCATAGTATTGAGGCATGCATAAAGTCCACAATAGTATGAAGCTACGCTTCATTCCTATGTTTGACTATATTGAGAACAGTTTTCTAAGCTCAGAAGCAATTTTAAGCTATGTGCCTATGTGGTAAAATGCTTTTAAAAATTAGAACCTTACTAAGAATGGACTTATTTAGCAATAACGACACCCCGAACATCCTGCCCTATGATGGCGAAGCGATATACTATGGCCCCGTGCTCACCGCTGATGCCGCAAGAGCATATTGCGCCCTGTTGCTGGAAACCATTCCGTGGCAGCATGATGAGGCCATTATTTATGGCAAAAGGATCATTACAAAAAGGAAAGTGGCATGGTATGGGGACGAGGATTATGCCTACACTTACTCCAACACCACAAAGCAGGCTTTACCCTGGACGACAGCGTTGCTGGAACTGAAAAAAGAAGTTGAAAAAGTTTCGGAAACAATATTCAATTCCTGCCTAATCAATTTGTACCACGATGGCAATGAAGGGATGTCCTGGCACAGCGATGATGAAAAAGCGCTCGGAAAAAACACCGTGATCGCTTCTTTGAGCCTTGGGGCTGAAAGGAAATTCAGCTTCAAACACAGGCAAACGAAAGAAAAAAGAGACATATTATTACAAAACGGAAGCCTTTTGGTAATGAAAGGGAGCACCCAAACACACTGGATCCACAGCCTGCCAAAGTCAGTAAAAATAAAGCATCCACGCATTAATCTCACCTTCAGGACTATTGTTTATCAATAGGGAATGTGCTGCTTTATAAAAATTTACTGTTAAAACAATGTTAACAATAAATTTTTATATATATTTATATCCATAATTCTTTGCCCCACAAAGTATTGATACCGGCCCCCGGAAATATTTAATAATTAATTACTCTTGCAAAATGAAACTGAAAGACCTAAAAACCTGGCTGGATGCCCTTTCTGATGAAGAATTGGAAAAAGAGCTTTTGTACAATTCAATGGACTACGGCATCTCCGGCCCTATCACCGAGATAAACAGGACAGACGATAACCTTTATTACGTAGGCGACGAGCCCGTGCTGCTACATACAAAAAAAGAGCTTGAGCAAAGAGGCTTCACCGATAAGCAGATATCCGGCTTTGACGTGGAGATACCTCAGGGCTGTTATTACATTGAACTTAGCAATGAATACAGCATCCTGGAAAGGTTCGTGAGCTAAGGACATTTATTTACCGGACACATACACTCCATTTAACACATCATTATTGTGGGAATGCCTTTATATTTGTTATATTAGCTTACAACAAATGTACAGGCATTTACCATGATAAAACACGTCCTTACTATAACGCTCAACCCGACAGTAGATAAAAGCTGTGAGGCCGAAGGCATAAAACCCGAAAAGAAAGTGCGCTGCTCACAGCCAAAATATGAGCCCGGCGGTGGTGGCATCAATGTATCCCGCGGCCTGGCGCGGCTTGGCGTCAGCTCTACAGCACTATTCCCTTCAGGAGGGCGCACGGGGGAACTTTTGGAGAAACTTTTGGAAAAAGAAAAAGTTGCCATACAGCCTGTGCCCGTTTCGGCTGAAACACGTGAAAATTTTATCGTGGTCGATACCGCCAGCAACGACCAGTACCGCTTTGGCATGCCCGGTGAAGCCATTGTTGAAGAAGAAGCTGAAAAAATCCATGCTGCGATTTTAGGGGTCTCCCCTTTCCCTGAGATCGTAGTAATCAGCGGGAGCCTGCCACCAGGCATTGAACCCCAATTTTTGAGCAGGCTGGTGAAAGAGCTGAAGGCAAAAAATGTAAAGGTCGTTGCCGATACTTCGGGCGATGCGCTTACGGAAATCCTTAAAGAAGGCGTTTTCCTGCTGAAGCCTAACCTGGGCGAGCTAAGCAAACTTACAGGAAAAGAAGAACTCGACAACGAAAGCGCCGATGAAGCCGCAAAACAACTGATAGACGAAGGCAAAGCCGAGATCGTTGTGGTTTCGATGGGGCCGCAGGGCGCTTACCTGGTAACCAAAGATGAAAATCTGCATGTACCGGCACCTTCGGTTAAAAAGCTGAGCACCGTTGGCGCAGGCGACAGCATGGTAGCGGGAATGGTTTCTGTCCTGGCAAAGGGCGGCAGCATGAGCGAGATGGCAAAGATGGGTGTGGCATGCGGATCGGCAGCTACGATGAGCAAAGGAACTGGCCTGTTTACAAAGGAGAATGCCGAGCGGCTGTACCAGTGGCTCTCAAGGTGATTTCAGATTTCAGATTGTAGAATTGCCTCGCCAGTTCGGGCTTTGCCCTCGGGTCAGATTGAGCTTCACTCGGATGTAATCTCAGTAACTGTCATTTAAAAAATAATATTTAACCACATAGGCACATAGCTTTTAAAAGGAAATCATAAAACTCAATTAAGTGACACAGAGCATGAAGCTACGCTTAACTATGTGTAAATATGTCCCCATTTAACAACAATTAGCTACTATGAAAACTATGTATCTATGTAGTTAATTAAAATACAGACATTTATTAAGCATCGCAAGGCCAATAAAATAGAAAATAATCAATAAAAAATTTAAAGATGGATTACCAATACGCTAAAGATGCCTTTGAGGAACTGAAAAACTTTGAAGGCAAAGCCGATTTTAAAGGCGCTGATACCGTGATTGATTATTTTGTGCTGCTTCCAAAAAAAGAAGTCGAAGATATTGACATCAATGCCTTCCTTGAAACCCACCAAGCGAGCGGCAGCTTTGAAATTGAAGGCGGCCACGAAGATGAAAAATATACGATCATTGGAATTAATGTAGCTAAAGCGGCCTACTCTAATGACGTGGACTATTTTATGAAGCTATTAGTGTGGTAGTTCTTTAGTTTCGGGTTTTTTGGTCAGGGTTTCGGGGGTTCGCGCTACTAGGTAAGATTGGGATTTGGAATTTGTGATTTGTTTATTGGAATTTACTTTCAATCGTAATAGCTTAAGTATTTTCTTAAAACATTTAATCTTTTATTGGCATTCCGTTACCAAAACTTTAAAGGTTTATGAGCCATCTTTGCAATACTAAACCTTCAAACACTATCACTATGAACAAGAACATCGACTTAGCCACAATCAAGAATTTTATACTTACCAATGCCTTAAGCGAGAATGTAATGCTAATGCTGCATCCTTCCAATTTCGATAAGCTTGTTACTTCCGGAAAGAAAAAAGTAAAATCGCTTTGTGTTTCGGGCATCAACATCATTGCCGATGATAACGATGAAGTGAAAGAAGACGAAATCGACGTACTTGAAGTAAAATTCAATTAGTTCCCGATGCGTTACCCAATAAGCTATGAGACGGTGCATGAATTTGTACTTGATAACAATCTCACAGAAAACGATACCATCCTGCTGCATCCTGAAGATTATAGTGTTGTTGCAGCCGAATACCTGAGTGAAAATAACTTTACGTTGTACAGGCCTGTAGAAGTGCTGGGCATAAAAGTGCTGGAAGACACCGACGGCGAAGTAAAACGAAAACATATTTATGTAATGCCACTGGCAGCTTCATAAAAAATATAGGGTTAATTGATTTTTATGCCATCTTTCGGGATGGCATTTTTTGTGGATTTATTTATTATGCTTCTTCTTTTGTCTTGAAACAAAAGAAGCAATCCCGATAGCTATCGGGACAAAGCGCCAAATATTTCACTTAAAATCTACGTCAGGATTTTTGCATCGCGACCCAAGCCGCGGCCTGCTGCGCGCCGCTCGTGGATCGCTCTCCTTCTCCCAAAGCTGAATCCTTCCTTGATTTTTACGTGAAATATTTGATGCCGAGCTTCACCCGAAACTACTTACTCTTGCATTATTATCAATCTCAGCGTGAGGGACAGGCTCTGCCTGCCGGCAGGCAGGGCAGCATCCCCGGAGTTTGCGGAGGGATATAGCGACCCGAGGCTGCAAGCCGGACTGGCGAAGCAATGGCCCGACGGCAGAGGAATGGCACGCCCAAACACTTTGCATTATGATACTTCTTTTTGAAATTTCTACACTTCGGTGCGCTCCGGTTGGAAATGACAGAACGGGAATGGCATATATAAGAAAACTCCCGAACTTTCGTCCGGGAGCTTTCCAACCAATTTATTTATCTTATAGCAATTGTTTTAGTTTGCGGTAATGGCACCTGAGCTTGTTATGATCGTGCCAGAAAAGACACCGCTCAGGAATTCATCAAGATATTGAAGGTTGCCCTGGGTAATCGGGGTAGGCCTTATTTTCCTGTTATCCATAAAGTATTTCTCCCAGCTGCTCACCATGGTCCGCATTTGTAAGGGACCTATCTTTTCAAGAAATTTCAGGTTGGTCACCCTTACGATATAGTGGTCGCCTTCCAGGGCAACAGCAAAGTCGAAGTTGCAGTTGTTTTTCATAAGGGCTGTACCGCCTTCACCTTCGATCTTCAGTTCTTTTGCAATCCCTGTAATCTGGTTATCTATAGCAATGTCTACTTTAATAGCAGACTGGCTCTCTAAAAGCGCTGCGACATCAGTACTACCTGCAGGAAAAGATTTTTCCCAGATTATAGCTCCATTCTCAGCCCTGAAATTTTGCTGCGCCAGCACCGGGAGAGAAAATAATAGTGTGAGGATAAGTGTTTTCATAGCTCATAAATTTTAAGGTTCAACTTGCATCAAAATCGTTTTCCTATCATTTCTGTTGTAAAATTACCCACTAAAAAAGTCAGAGAAAAACTTATCGGGACATTTACAATTACTTTGTGATTAACCCTTAATGTATGGTTAATAAAGTATGCCTGCATATAATTTTTTAATAAGAAAAATACGAGTCTGTTTTATAAGAACATTAAGAATACTTTATCATATAATTACAAGAGGCATAGCGGTTTAATGACTAATTTTATTAAAAACCTAATTCAAAAAATATAGTCATGGAACCTACAAAAAATCCTGCTGCCACGGGCGCAAAACAGAACTTTTCCAAATACGATCCATCGGGAACCGACCCTAACCGTTATGCTTCGGTTTCCAATACTGCAGAAGCAGACAGCTACCTGCACAAACATAAAAAAAGCATCATCCCGGGGCTTAGGGTTAACGTAAGCACCACAGAGCGAATCCTGATGGTTGCCGCAGGTTCTTACCTGCTATACCGCGCCCTGAAAAAGAAAGACAACAAAAAAGTGATGGAAGGCGTTGCCGGGGGGACAATGCTTTTCAGGGGTATCAGCGGCTATTGCCCTGCTTACGACCTTATTGAAAAAACAGGAAAGCTGCAGGGGAACAATATTTCCATTACTACTTCAATGACCGTAAACAAGCCGGTATCTGAAGTATATAACGCCTGGAGGAAACTGGAAAACCTGCCATTATTCATGAGCCACCTCCACAGTGTTGCCGTGATCGACAACTACAAATCCGAATGGAAAGCCCGCATACCCGGGGGCCTTGGCACCATCAGCTGGAAAGCCGAGATACTTATGGATGAACCCAATCAATTACTGAGCTGGCACTCCATGCCGGGGTCGACTGTAAATAATTCGGGGAAGGTAAGGTTTACTGACAATGGCAGCAGCACCGATGTAGAGGTTACAATATCCTATCATGCGCCGCTGGGGAAAGCCGGGGAGCTGGCTGCCGGGCTGCTGACTCCTGTATTTGAAAGGATGGTGCACAGCGACATTGAGAACTTCAAGAAATATATCGAAGTGGGCACAGCGCCGGAACATTGATATTTTATTTATAGCGAAAAATTTAAACCCCGAAGATTCTTTTGAATCTTTGGGGTTTTATTATTTACCAGGCTATTTGGCCTCACCCCCCGCCCCTCTCCAAAGGAGAGGGGAGCAGCTACACTCATGCCGATTGAGAGCTACATCTATTCATGGCCTTAGATAGGCAAACTATAAGCATTAAACAACTAATGATGTTAATTCCTGCAATTCATAGCGAAACATTTTTTATAATCGGTATTGTTTGAGTAAATTTGCCGCTTATTTAAAAAATAGTGGGCAAGGAAATTGTTGTGATCATAGGCGGGCCGGGCTCTGGCAAGACCACCCTGATAGAGAAGCTGACCGAAAAAGGATACACCTGTTATCCCGAGATCTCGCGCGAGGTGACCCTTGAAGCACGCAAGCAGGGCATCGAGCAGCTTTTTCTTGAAAAACCCCTACTGTTTAGCGAATTGCTGCTGGAAGGCCGCAAGAAACAATACCACAATGCCCTTACTGAAGAATCTGACATTGTATTTATAGACCGCGGGCTGCCCGATGTACTTGCTTATATGCACTATATAGGCGACTCCTACCCTGCTTTTTTTGACCATGCCTGCCGCGAGCACAAATATAGCCGCGTATTCTTTTTGCCTGCATGGGAAGAAATCTATACCGCAGACGATGCCCGCTATGAGAACTACGAACAGGCAAAACTGATATCGGGACATTTGGCAGAAACCTATAAAAATTACGGCTACGACCTGATTGAAGTGCCGAAAGACACCCCTGATAACAGAATTCTTTTTATCTTGGGGCAACTTTCAAAATAATTACTGGTGCAGGCACTCGAGATCCTGAAAAAATACTGGCAGCACGATACCTTCAGGGACCCGCAGGATAAAATCATCCAAACGGTTCTTGAGGGCAGGGATACTTTTGCGCTCATGCCTACGGGCGGTGGCAAGTCGGTGTGCTTCCAGGTGCCTGCCATGATGAAGGATGGCCTATGCCTTGTGATTTCCCCGCTCATCGCATTGATGAAAGACCAGGTGCAAAACCTGGCCAAACGCGGCATCAGGGCAATCGCGCTTACCGGCGGCATTGCTTCGGATGAGCTGAGCGACCTTCTGGATAACTGTAAATTCGGTAATTATAAATTCCTGTACCTTTCACCGGAACGCCTCGAATCGGACTGGGTTATCGAGCGCATAAAACAGCTGCCCATTAATCTTGTGGCGGTAGATGAGGCGCACTGCGTATCGCAATGGGGGCACGATTTCCGTCCTGCGTACCTCAAGATAATCAACCTGCGAAAACAGCTTCCCGACGTTCCTTTTCTTGCCCTTACAGCTTCGGCGACAAAAAGGGTTGAGGAAGATATTATTGTGCAATTAGGGCTGAAACGTCCAGTGGTTTTCAAAAAATCGTTTGTAAGGGAAAATATTGCCTACATGGTTTTTGAAACTGAAGACAAGCTGCACCGCATCCGCCAGATACTGACTAAAAACCCGGAGCCTTCCATAATATACGTGCGTAACCGCAAGGCCTGCCATGATGTTTCGCAGCAATTGCAGTCGCTGGGATTTAAAGCCACTTATTACCATGGCGGCCTGAAAGAAAAAGAGAAAGAGGCTAACATGGAACTTTGGATAAAGGAAAAAGCGCAGGTTATCGTAGCTACCAACGCCTTTGGGATGGGTATCGACAAGCCGAACGTGCGCACCGTTATCCATATACAGCTGCCGGAAAACCTTGAAAATTATTACCAGGAAGCAGGACGTGCGGGACGTGACGGAAAAAAGTCGTTTGCCGTATTGCTTGTCAGCCCCTCGGATATAAAATCGGCGCAAAGCCAGTTTATTGCAGTATTGCCCGACCGGAATTTCCTGAAGGAAACCTACCAAAGGCTGAACAGCTATTTGCAGATAGCCTATGGCGAAGGCATTGACGAAACCTTTGCCTTCAACTTTAATGATTTTTGCAAACGGTACGACCTTCCGGTTACCAAGGCCTACAATGCCTTGCAGTTTTTGGACAGGCAGGGGATACTCACATTGTCCAAGCATTTTTCGGAAAAAATAAGCCTGCAATTCCTAATGCCAAGTAAGGAAGTGATGCGCTACATCAGCATGAATCCTGCCGATGAGGAGTTGCTGCTGGCTATCCTGCGCAACTATCCGGGGATTTTTGATATGGAAACATCCATCAACAGCAGCCTCATTACCAAAAAGGCAAAAGCTACAGAAGATGAATTGCTGAAGATGCTGCAACGGCTTCAACAGAAAGAGATCGTTTCTTACAAAAGCTCGGGGAGCGACAGCAGCATTACCTTTAATGAGATACGCGAGGATGAGCTGACCATCAACCGTGTGGCAAAATTCCTTGAAAAACAGAACGGGATAAAGGTGGAGCAATTTGTATCGGTGATTGATTACATTACCAACACTACAACCTGCAAAAGCCGCCTGATCCTGGAGTATTTCGATGAAAAAGAAACCAAGGATTGCGGCATCTGCTCGTATTGCATTACAAAAGAACGAAAGCCCAAGAGCCCGGTGGATTCGGCGAATGCCATATTAGGGATACTGAAAGCGCAGCCGCTTGGGTCGCGCGATATAGAAAAGCAACTGGAGCTTACACCGGATGAAACCATATTTGCCCTGAAGCTGCTGCTGGACAGCAACCGCATAAAAATGAATACCAATAACCAATATATACTGAAGTAAATGGAACGCTTACGAATTGTTTTTATGGGAACCCCGGAATTTGCCGTAGGCATACTGGATACTATTTACCAGCACAACTATGATATTGCGGGCGTGATTACCGCTGCCGACAAACCTGCCGGACGTGGGCAGAAGGTAAAGTATTCGGCGGTGAAAGAATATGCACTTGAAAAAGGGCTTACGCTGCTGCAGCCAACCAATCTTAAAGACGAAAGTTTCCTTGCGGAACTGAAAGCCCTTGATGCCAACCTGAACGTTGTGGTCGCATTCAGGATGCTGCCGGAAGCGGTATGGAAGATGCCAAAATTCGGCACCTTTAACCTGCACGCTTCCCTCCTGCCGCAATACCGCGGTGCGGCACCTATAAACTGGGCCATAATCAACGGGGAGCGCCGCACCGGGGTAACAACATTTTTCATCGACGAAAAGATTGACACCGGCGCAATGATATTAAAAGAAGAACTGGAAATAGGCGCCGATGAAAATGCCGGCGAGCTCCATGACCGCCTGATGCATTTAGGAAAAGATACCGTCATTAAGACGCTGACCTTAATTGCAAGTGGAAAAGCCGAAACCACGATACAGCCAATGGATAGCGATGTAAAAACCGCTTACAAGCTCAATCGGGAGAACTGCAAAATAGACTGGACAAAACCGGGCGGGGAGATACACAACCTGGTTCGCGGACTGAGCCCCTACCCTGCCGCGTGGTGCACTTTTCTTGATAATGGAAAGGAATGGGACGTTAAGATATATGAAACAGCCTTTATAAAAGGCACCACCACTATGGAAACGGCAACTATCACGGTCTATAAAAAGGAAATTAACGTGGCTGTGAAAGATGGCCATATCCAAATTAAAAGCCTCCAGTTTCCGGGGAAGAAAAAAATGAATGCAAAAGAGTTTTTGAACGGCATGACATTTTCGGCAGAAGCAAGGGCTGAATAGCCAATAAACACTGATAGTTTAGCGATTTTTGATAAAACAAGCCCTCTTGTCAACATTTTGAGAAAAGTTATCAACAATTAAATTGAAATATACCCAAAATACTTGCGTGGTATGGATTTCCTACTAAATTTGTAGAACAGGAGTAAAAACAAATTAATTTTAACCAAACAATTAATAACATTATTATGAACAAATCAGAATTAATTGACGCAATGGCTGCCGATGCAGGAATCTCTAAAGGTGCAGCAAAAAAAGCACTTGAATCATTTGTATCTAATGTAAGCGGCGCTCTTAATAAAGGCGGAAGGGTTTCATTGGTAGGTTTCGGATCTTGGTCAGTATCAAACAGGGCTGCAAGGGAAGGAAGGAATCCTCAAACAGGTAAGTCGATAAGCATTGCTGCTAAAAATGTGGTTAAATTCAAACCGGGTGCAGAGCTTGACGGCCATGTAAACTCTAAATAATTACCATTACGTAAAAAGCATTAAAGCCTTCCAATCGGAAGGCTTTTTCTTTAATTTTTTGTGAATTTGTTTGCCAGTATGCTTTTTTTCGTTAAATTTATTTCAAATTGCAAAAGATGATTTCACACAAACCAAAAAAAGGACACCTGCTGATAGCAGAACCTTCGACCATTGGAGATCTATCTTTCAACAGGTCAGTACTTTTGCTAGCAGACCATAATTCGGAAGGCTCCATAGGCTTTATCCTGAACAAACCCCTGGGTTATACAATCCAGGATCTTATTCCTGAAATAAAGGGAAATTTCAAAATTTATAATGGCGGCCCTGTTGAGCAGGACAATCTTTATTTTATTCATAATATTCCCGAACTGATACCGGGCAGCATTGAAATTTCTAACGGCATTTACTGGGGTGGTGATTTTGAATCGACAAAAGAACTCATTAATAAAGGTATGATCAGGAAAAACAACATACGGTTTTTCCTTGGCTATACCGGATGGGACGCGCAGCAACTGGAAGACGAGCTGGAAGACAACTCGTGGATCGTTACCGAAAACAGTTATGCAAACAAGATCATAGGGAAATCGAGCACCTCCTTCTGGAAGGAAAAAATAATGGAACTGGGCGGCGACTATCTTATTTGGTCTAACGCACCGGAAAACCCATCGCTGAACTAACTCAGGCGCACTTTTGCGTTAAGCCTTTTCACCAGATCTGAAGCCACGGTACTGCCGAATTCTTTCTTGCGGTATTTTGTTACCGGCCTTATCCCCATTATTACATTTGTAATAAACAGCTCATCAGCCTTTTGCAGGTCAAATGGCGACACAGACGCTTCTGCAACCTCAAGCCCTTCTACTTTTTTTGCCAGTTCCAAAACCTGTTTACGCATGATTCCGTTAAGGCAGCCATCGCTTACCGGGGGGGTAACGAGTTTATTACCCGTGAGCATAAACAAATTGCCCTGAAGCGCCTCTGCAACGTTTTTCTCGTCATTAAGAAGCAGGCAGTTGTCCAGCCCGTTTTCGTGCGCGAAAATGCTTCCTGTTATCTGTACCATCTTGTTGGTGGTCTTCAGCGTAGAAAGCAACTGCTTCGAAACGTAATAATCCCGGAACAGGTCGACTTCATACGTCCCTTCAGCAAAAGAATAGACCGATTCCTGAAGCGGGGCGGCAGTTATAATAAACTCCACATTATTATCCACGGGGAGGTATGTTCCTCCCGGTTTCCTGAAAAAGGAAATGCGTGCACGGTGTGCGGGAGCGGCTTCTATCGAAGCGACAAGGCGTAGTACCTGCTCTTCCATATATTCCATAGTAAAAAGCATCGGTATTTCCATGCGTACGATGCGCAGCGAGGCCATAAGCCTGAAATAATGGTCTTCAAGGAAAAGTACTTTCCCATCGAGCACCCTGAGGGTCTCGAAAACAGCATCACCATAAAGAAAGCCCCTGTTTTCGTGTATGGATATATTGGAGTCGGCAACCAGAGCGCCGTTGTAGTTGATCATAAAAAAAGCCCTGAAAAATTCAGGGCAAATATACTTTATATTACATCGAATTCCTAAATGGAACCTAAAACATGCTTAAGATCGGACACCTGGTTCTCCCAAAGCTGCTTGGATTCGGCCACATCTTCTTCTTCGGCAAAATCGACCACCATCAGGGAAACGTCTTTTGTTATCTCATCTACCAGGATACGGAGCTCAAAATAGTACTCGCTGTCGTTATTTTCCTCATCTACCCACCGGAACTTTACTTTTTCACCTGTTTTTTTAGAAGACATCCTGGCTTTCTCTTCGGAATCGTCCCAGATGAATGTAAAGAATTCGCCCCTTGAATTCACATTGTCGGCAAACCACTCAGAAAGGCCCGAAGGCGTAGAGATATATTGGTATAGGAGCTGCGGGGAAGAGGTTATAGGAAACTCGAGCTCGTATTTTATTTTTTCGTCCATTTGTTTAGTAAATTTCGGGAAATATATAATATTTAACATTCATAAAAAAGCCTTTTCGGAAATAATTTTTTTTAGTAAAAATATATTTGGAACGATTAAATAAATTTCTATATTTGCACCCGCATTCAAGGGATGCACAACCGAATAAATGGCGAGGTAGCTCAGTCGGTTAGAGCGCAGGATTCATAACCCTGAGGTCACGGGTTCAACTCCCGTCTTCGCTACGAAAAAAGCAAAAACCTGTAAGTGATACACTTACAGGTTTTTTTTATTTATGCAAGCATTCTCTTGTTGAAATCTATAATCATAACAAAAAGGGGCTACCTCTTCAGATAGCCCCCTGCCCAACTAAATTAACTACACTAAACATTATAAATAGCGAGCCAATCAATCTTTATTTTGTATATACAATAACACATCCCGCATCAGCGGCACTATTGTTTGCTGCGGGATTAATGCCTGTTCCGCTGCCATCTTCGCGGTTGGCGGCAATCACTACAGAATTTCCGGCATTATCCAGAGACACGCTGTGCCCCAAGAAATCGGATATATTAATCCCTACCACAGTTGGCATTTTAAATTTAAAAGAAGTCTGCCATGACGAACCTACATAATTGAAGGAATATGCCGCACCAGCATCTGTCACAGATGCATTATCTGCACCATTTACACAGCCCAGACTACCATCTTCAAACTGTGCACCAACTAATACAGTATTCCCATCGCCGGAAATGGCTACAGAAAAACCGAAACTATCACCGGAGGTTGTGTTAGAAGCTTTCAACATTGCTATTGACGACCATGTGGAACCTGACCTGCTATAAACATACGCCGCGCCGGAGTTGGCGGCACTTGTATTTACACCGGAATTGACACCTGTTCCGTTACTATCCTGTCCGGATGCTCCTACTACCAGCCTGTTACCGGTATTATCAACGTCTACAGATATACCGAAGAGGTCTGATGCCGTTATACCCGTGGTTTTTATATAGGCTTGTTGCGACCATGCAGAGCCGGAGTTGGTAAACACATATACCGCGCCGGCGTTAGTAGCGGAATTGTTAACCAAAGGATTTATGCCTGTATTACTTCCGTCTTCGTATATTGCCCCTACAGCAAGGGTTGTTCCGTCAGAATTAAGGCTTACAGCATTGCCAAACCAGTCGCCCGCATCAGGAACATGCGCTTTCAGACAGGCATTGTAACTCCATGTACTGCCACTTCTCTTATAAACATATACTGCTCCCGAGGCCGACTTCGTTTCTGTCTCAACGGGGTTTATACCGGCATTGCCGCCATCTTCATAAGTAGCGCCAACAGCTACCGTATTTCCATCACCGCTTATTGAAACTGATGCACCAAACTGGTCTGCAGCTTTGGTAACAGCGTTCGCCTTAAGATAAGCCTGTTGTGTCCAAGTTGTTCCCGACCTTACAAATACGTAAGCCGCACCCGAATTTGCAGCCGAATTGTTATGAGCAGGATTTATGCCGGAACCACTGCCATCTTCCAGCATACTTCCAACAACAACTGTGTTTCCGTCAGCGCTTATGTCTACGGCATTACCAAAAACATCGCTGGCTTCAAGCTGTGTTGGTTTTAGCTTGGCCTGGAATGCCCAGGTGGCGGAGGCAGAAGCCCTTGTATAAATATATACCGCGCCGGCGTTTGCGAGGTTGTTGTTGTTTGTGGCATTGATATTTCCTCCTGCAAGGCTGCCGTCCTCATACGGAGCTCCAACTACGAGGGTAAGTCCGTCTTTAGATATTTTCGTACCCTGGGCATAGTACTGGTTTGCATAGTCGTTATAACCTCCAAAATAATCGGAGGCGCCGGCATTATTGGCTTTTATATAAGTAGCAGAATTGCTCAGGGCTGCGCACGTTACGGTATTGAATGCCGGTACTGATGCCGGAGTAGCTATAGTAACGTTAAAAGTACAGTTAGTGAATGCTGTGGCGCTGCTGCTTACAGAAACCGTATAGGCAGAAGTGGTCACATCGGTAGGTGTACCGTTTGCCGTTAACGTAACGTTTAATGCGCCCGCCGCGCTGGCAGTGGCCGAGCCGGAAAAATAAATGCCGCTAACAGTATTTGTCCTCAGGTAAAAAGTTCCCGGGGTAGTAACAGTAAGCGTTACCACTTTGGTGTTTGTACTGCCCATAACGGTACCCAGCTGGTACACCCCGTTGAGTGTCCCGCCACAGTTCACAGCAGATGCGCGGCCGGTGCCGCTCTGCACGGGTACTATAAAGGAGCAGGCAAATCCGTTTACGGAATAGCTGAGCGTAGTATTTTGAGGAATCAGAGGTGTTCCTGTAATTACATAATCTATTGGCTGTCCTGACGATGTAAAGGTGCCATTGGCAGGCGATGATATCTTTATTCCATTATTAGCAGCCGATGTAATACCATATACGCTGCCACCGGTATAAGCAGGTCCTGCTGTATAGGACTTGTATACCGTACCCGCGTCTATGGCTGTATTTGCATAAATATTCCCGGTTAACGCGCCTTCTGTACCACATGCCGAAACCACGGCTACACCATTCTGCACACTGATTACAGTAGAACATAGTGTTGACCCGAAATTAAAAGTTGCAAAGTTCGCACCCGATATTAAGGGAAACCCTGATCCCGCAAGCTTAATGCTTTGTGTTCCGGTGCTGGTGAACGTTCCTGAGTCGGCAAAATACATACCGGCGGAATTAACCATAATTTCGTAGGTACCAACCTCAGTTACATCCACATTAACAGTAATATAATTGGCATCAGGGTCAAGCTCTACGCCTGTATAATAAGTACCTGACACGATGAGAGACGAACAATCGGTCACATACTCGGCGCTTCCGTCTGCAGAATCGCCACATATAGATTTCCATTTCGTCTGCGAGGTATTATAAATATTAATGCAGTTTTCGGTAGTATTATAAATAAGCATACTATTAGTCGGTGTGGCAATAGCATCGCGCTGCGCGGATGTCATGCGGGGAAGTAGCATACCTTTTGCAGTACTCTCCATTTCGAATACTGCGTTATCATCTACATCGGTAACGTTATCTCCCACTTTTACCTGCGCTGAGGCCGTATAGGCCGTCAGGGCAAAAACGGATAATAAAAGAAGTTTTATTTTATTCATGGTGAATGTTTTACGGTTAATTGTTTGGATTGGAATTATTTTATATTGATAAGTTTAGCCCCTGCAACAGAGCCATTGGAGAGTGTTATTTTGGCCATGTACACTGCTTCTTCATGGTTGAAAGCCTTTGTAAGCTCTGTCCCTTCGAGGTGGTGGTACAGCTCTATCAGTCTTCCGGCAAGGTCATATACAGCTACGCTTTGAAGATCAGTATTGGCTTTCACGCTCAGCTGACCGTTCTTTATATAAGCCATGGCAGCGGTACGGCTCAGATCATCATTCCCAAGCGGTTGTTGGTATACCACAAAAAACCTGTCGTTTACGGCAGCATCTGTCACAGAGAATGTGTAAGGCTGAACAGAAAGGTCATGATAAATGCCATACGCGCTGTCATACAGGTAAACTATGATATTGCCTTCATTAAATATCCCCTCCTTCTGGCTTATCGAAATAGTGAATTCTCCCCCGTCTTCGGTTCCTTTAGATACACCAAGAGGCACTACATCGGTAATCTCAAAAGCAGGGCGCGTATTGATAGATAGCTTTTGTGTATCAATAAAGCTGTACAATTGCGATGTGCTTACACTATTACGGCCGGCATCATAAAGCCTGTCATAACCCATCGTAGCTTCCTCAAAATAGCCTATCTGTATCTGGCTGAACACGCCGTTAGCCGCGGTCATGGTAAGTTTGAACCTGTCCCGATCCTGTGCATCTTCAGCGCTCATCCTGAAAAAATTATCATTACCGTTAGTAATACGCATACAGTTGGTATAGGTTACTGTTCCGTTCCCCAGCGCTTTTACCCTAAATCCCTGCGCAGAGGCTATTTTTCCTGTAGGCAGTTGCGAAGACGGAGAGGTAACTACTGTGCCCGCAAGGTTCCACACTGCATAATCTGCCTGTGCATAATTTGCCGAGCCATTGTTGGATGAGGCAGCTGTCCAAAAATAAAGCGTACCGTCCAATGATGTATTGGCGCGAAGAAATTTAGCAGCATCAATAGCGCTTGGGTATGGGTTGGCAAGCAATTCGTAGCTGGTACCCCCGTTTGGCGAAGCAGGGTTGTTGGCAACAGTAACAGTTACATCGCCATTATTCGCCACACCTGTTATCGGAAGGTTAATTTCAGCCTGTGCAACAGCGTCTGTAAAAGGTGCCTGCTGCTTTACGCGGGTAATGAAGCCTTTACCATTTGTTATAGCGGTAAGTGCCTGCCATCCGCCGCCTGCGCCCGTAACATACTTATATTTCTGGTCGAAAGCCCCCGCTGTCGACTGTCCCTGGGCTATAGCATTTGCTAACTGGCTATAAAAATCTTCAGCTATTGGCGTGCCCCAGTACACATAATCGAAACGGCGCTTTGGCCTTGTGGTTTTTGTCAGGGTTATTTTTGGCGCCGTAGCGGTAGTGCTGCGCTGCACGACTGAAGCTTCTCCCGCCATAATAACCTGGCCTGTGCCTGTACATCCGTGTACAATTTCCAGGTACTCCCCGTCTAAAAGCGTAATATTGGCATTCAGTTCAAGTGAATTACAGCTAAGGTTTCCGCTATAAGGCCCATTGATAACTACTGGATCCTGAAGTGTAGGGGCCGAAGGCGACCACGAAGAACCGTCCCATGTTTTAGCAAAACCTATAGAAGCCACAAGCGGCGCGCAGCCATCTTCTATGGCACCGAAGGTAAAATAACGGTACACAGTAAGGTCTACATTGCCGGCCATTGCAGAACCTATAGAGAAAGTACTTACGTTCCCCAAAACAGACATATAATCGGCAAATGAAGACAAAACTTCCCATTTTGAAGTGGTACTGTTAAATCCGGCCACAACAAGATTGTTGAGTTCATTATCGGTAAGGGCAGCTATTGCACTGGCCGTACGCCATGTAAGGGTTACCGAGGCACCGGTGGAGAGGCCTTTCACATCCCAGAATTCGGATGATGACAGTGCTACCAGCTCATCGCTTCGGGATGTACCGATGGTTGCGGGATCAGCATGGTAATAGGCTGCATCTGTAGTCCCTGCGCTTCCGGCTGTAACCTGTACCGGGGCATACATGCCTGCGTCCCCTACCGGAAAGAGGAAATCATCGCTACCATTATATGCGGCATATCCGTCGGTGTAATGGTTATTTGATGCACCGGTAACAAACGCACCTGAAGCAAATAAAAGCTTACCATATGAGCTATTGCTTTTAAATGTAGCCGTTGTTGCGGGATTTGCCCCAAAGTTATAAGCTCCCGATGCAACATACAGCGATGCGTTCTGTGCTATATACAGGTGCCCGTTGTTCTGTACCTGTGCATAATTCGCAGCATTAGCCAGTACTAAAAAGAATACCGAACCTATCCTGCAAATGTCTTTTTTTAAAGTAAGTCTCTTCATGAAATAGTATCTGGTTTAGCTAATGTTCCCTGAAAGAGGCCTCCCCTTTTTAAAAAGTAGTAAGCCAGTAATAATCCGAGTATAACTAAGTACACCTGGTAACCGTCAATAGGAGCAGGAGGTTCGTCGCCTGGGGGCGGCGGGTCCGGGCCCTCATCATCAAATTGGGCATAAGCCAGCCCGGAGAAAGAAATAAGCACCCAGGCAAAAAAGGATTTGATTTTTAAATTCATATTAGTAATTATTAAAGTTTAATGGTAAGGCAATATTCTCCCCGGCGGAATAGCAATTGCTATCTGCCCGGTCATTTTATTTGATTCTGCACTGGCGGTTAACGCGAATTATCGTTGTCGAATCCGGTATGTAAGTGTGTCAGATGAAGGAGTTATAATAATATTCGCCTGCTTCCTTTGCATCTTTAAAGGTCAGCTCAAAAAAATCAGATATTTTCTCCATCAGCCTCCTGTTTATTTTGTAAACAGAGTCAACTACAACACCGAGCTGCCCTGCGATTTCTGATGCCGAAAGGCCTTTATGAGATGCCGAAAGGACAAACTGCTGCTTTTTGGTTAGTTTTATATCAGGGGGATTGATGTACTTTTTTAAATTGCTGGTAAGTACAGGATTATGAATGCCGTTTTCAATTATTGAAAAGGTTATATTGGAATTTATATATTGTTTGACTGGTATGACTATCAGTACAAATTCTGAAAGCTCCCTGTTCCTGAAAACAGGAATTACAGTGATTTTGCAAAGCCAGAATTTATTATCTGAAAACAGTATCGGGACCACGACCGACAAATAAATTCCCTCTGTCAAAATAATGCCGGTTGTCAGCATGGAATGAAAGCCCTTAGCGGCATCTGTAAATTGCGAACGGAAACAAGCCTTTATTTTTTTAAGGAATTGTGAAGGCGTGTAGCAGCATAAAATTGAAAAGCTTCTCGGATTACCTATGAACTTAAAACTGCTGTTTGCAATATTATAAGTCCAGCAGAAATATTCAGGAATGTACTTATTCTCATATTTATTAAATAAATAATTATCAGATAATATTTCGCTTACTTTATCAAATTCTACACGCTGTAAAACTTTTGATTTATTGGTTAATATTGCTCTCATTAGTTGGTGGATGTGTTTGTTTCATTGGTAAATATCTGACAAATTCCAACAAACAGACATCCTAGGTTAGGACATAATTTATATTTTTTTAATAATTATATTCCTGTTAAAAAAATATTTAAAATTTAACAATTGAAAATTAATTTAATTAATAATATAAATATTACGTAGAATAATTATCGTCAATAATATCAAAACTGGTAATATGGAATCACCGCGCCGACAGACATCTTTTTATGTCGATGTTTTATGGATTGACAGCGTATGTTATGGGTTCGGGTAAGGAAGGCCATAATGGCAAAAGACGATACAGAAAACCTTTCAGATAGTAAAAAAATCGACTGCCGGATAGCCGCCCTGTTAATATCCAAAAGGTGATGTAGCGCCGGAATAAAAGTGACGGCAGTAAAATGAATGCATAAAAAAAACCGCCAGACTTGCGTAAGGCGGTTTTAAAATATCTTCGGAAAGATTATTTTTTCATTGTATCTTTCTCTACAGTTGTAGTAGTTTCAACTTTAACTGAATCAGGAGTTTCAGTAGCAGCTTCAGTTTCAGTTTGAGGCTCAGCTACAGTTTCAGTTTCAACTTCTTTAGACTCTTCTTTTTTTCCACAGCTTGTTAGGCTAAGAGTAGCAGCAAATAGAACTGCGCTCAATACGATCACTTTTTTCATAATGTTATTATTTTAGATTTGTAATTAGATACTTAATTATCTGATACAAATGTATATCGTTTATACGTCCCTTTTTTACAGAACGGGTGAAACGCGCTTTTCACTTGGTAAAGCAATTGGAAAACCATGTAAAAATGATTTACTTTACAGTATCAATACTAATAAAATGCGTTTTCCCGCTTCCTTACTACTGTTTTTTGGTGTGCTGCTCTTCCCGGTTGTGGTGCACTCACAGGCTGCCCAGCCCCAAAAACAAGGGACAGCCCCCCCTATAAAAAATGCTGTGTCCAATCTTGAAAAGTCGCTCATTGAAAACGACGATTCAAAGATTGCCCATAACTACGAGCTATTGGCCCAGGAGCTTGTAGATAAAGACGACCCCGCCAAGGCTGAGGAATACCTGCTTAAAGCGCTGGAAATATATACGAATGCAAAAGATGTGACGGGAAGGCCCCGGGTGATACGCAATATTGCCATACTGCAGGAATCCCAAAATAAACTGCGTGCCGCTACACAGAATTTTAAAACAGCAAAAGAAGAATCTGTTGATAAGATCTCTGAAAAACTGAATTCCAATGATTATAACCGCCTGAAAAAACGCGGCAATACGGAGGCTGAAAACAAATACCTGGACGAAAACATCGTCCTTCTTAAAAAACAGGGTAAAAAAAGGGAAGTTGCCAATGCTTACATCCAGCAGGCCCAACTGGACCTTAAGAGCACCGATAGCATAAATGCCCTTGAGAAATACCAACTGGCGCTCCCTTATGCTACAGGTATCCCCGCTAAGGCGATTAAAGTATATGGAGAGATCGCGAAACTACACATTGCTTCAAAACGTTTTGATGAAGCCGTTCCTGTCATAAACCAGCTATTGGCCATAGCCCGAAAGATAAAAGACACCGATACCGAAATTATACAGCTTCGTTACCTTGCCAACGTATATTTTGAAATGGGCGATACCGAAAATGCAGTAACCTCATTAAAAGAATCGTATAAAATAGCGGTTTCGGACGGGAAGACCTTTGAGGCAAAGGAAAGCCTTGCCCAGCTTGCCAATTATTACAAGTCGGCAGGAGAAAATGAAGCCGCCACAGCACTGTATGAAGAGTTCCTGAACAACCTCGACCGCATCATACTGTCTGACAGTTCCCTCACCGATGCCAAAACATTCAGGGTAACCGAAGAAAGGATACGCGGTCTCGAAACGGAAAAGATTTTTAAAGATGAGCTCATTACCCGAAAAAACACTTTTAATTATTTCCTGCTTGGGTCGATGGTATTGCTGCTGCTGCTGTTTGGGCTTATCGTGAAAACCCTGTATTCTATCAAAACAAAGAACAAAGAGATCGCCCTGCAGTCATTACGGCGCGAAATGAACCCGCACTTTTTGTTCAACAGCCTCAACAGCGTCAACCAGTTCATCGCCCAGAACAATGAGCTCCAGGCTAATAAATACCTTACCTCCTATTCCACCCTGATGCGGAATACCATGGAAAATTCCAACAAGGATTTTGTAACTTTGGGCAACGAGATAGAGAACCTCACGCAGTACCTCGAACTGGAGCACCTTCGCTTTAAAGATAAATTCGATTTCCGGATAACCGTGGATGAAAAGCTGGATCCTGAATCGCTGTGGGTGCCCAACATGATCGTACAGCCGCACCTGGAAAACGCCATCTGGCACGGGTTGCGCTATAAGGAAACTAAAGGGCTGCTTAAGCTCAGCTTCCTGCTCGAAGGAAAAAACATGGTGATCCTGGTGGATGATGACGGTATAGGGCCAACCAAAAGCCAGGAACTGAAAACGCATAACCAAAAAGCGCATACCTCCCGGGGGCTGACCAATACAACCGAGCGCATGACACTGATAAATGAATTGTATAAAACAAAAATAGCCTTTTCGATGACTGAGAAAGAGGCTCCCGAAACCGGTACGGTTGTCCGTATCACATTCCCAATAATAAACAGGCTATGAGTTTTTCCAAAATAAGAAGTGTAATTGTAGAAGATGAATCCGGCGCACGCGAAGTGCTGCGCAGTTACCTCACCAAATACTGCCCACAGGTAGAGATTGTTGGCGAAGCGCAGAACAGCCGCGAAGCAGTGCCGCTCCTGCATGAGCTTGAACCGCAACTGGTATTCCTTGATGTGGAAATGCCTTTCGGTAATGCTTTTGACGTACTTGAAGCGTGCAGCGACCTTACGTTCGAAACGATATTTGTAACTGCTTTTTCCGAATATTCGCTAAAAGCACTGAACAGGAGCGCCGCCTATTACCTGCTGAAGCCCATCAGTATCGAGGAACTTATAGTTGCCGTGAACAAGGTACAGCAGGAGGTAATGAATAAAGAGATGTTCAACCGGAATAAGGTGATCGTGGAGAACTTCAGGGAGCCCAAGCCCGAAAAGCAGCAGGTTATACTCCCCACCATGGACGGCTTTGAGATCGTAAAAATGGAAGAGATCGTACGCCTGAAGGGAAACGGCAACTTTACCGACCTCTACCTCACCAACGGCACCAAAAAAATGGCCTGCCGCTTCCTGAAGCACTTCTCAGATATGCTGCCACTACCCTTTTTAAGGGTACATAAATCGCATATGGTCAACCTTAATTTCGTAAAACGCTACAACAAGGGTGGTTATATCACATTGGAAGACGGCGCGGAAGTAGAGATATCACCTACGTATAAGGAGGACTTTTTGAAGAATTTTAAGTGATGATTAATAGATGGGACTTAGCCCATTAAAAATTACATAGATCAACTTGCTGCGTTATTTCTGCCCATCGTGCAGAAATCAGCTTGGCATAGTCGATATAAAACAGGCCATAGCTGCCTATGGAATACCCTTCATTAACTTCAACAACAAGAAACCTACCGTCTGCTGTGCGTCCAAAATCTATCGCGTAGCCAGCCGGGGCATTCTCATAATCCCGAACAGCATCCTCAATGACTATAGGATCATAGTGATGATGCCAATCGCCTTTATAATGCTTTACACCCAGTATTTTCCCATAACGCACAAATACCCTCCATTCGCTGACAAATTCTACAGGCTCAGACACCCAGACATTTATATCCGTACCCTGTTCCCCGCAGCCGATAAGGTCGTAAGTGTTTTTCACATACCTCCCGGTAAACTTTTTCAAGCGTCCTTTCGGTTTCACGAAAACATTCCATAACTGAGGGTCATTTGCTATAGTATTAATGGTGGACTCACTTATTTTCCTTCCGTAATATTTTGACAGTGATTTTGGATAGTCGTTGTGCTCAGGGACTTCAAAGCCCATTTTCTTTATTGCAGATTGTATGAATTCTATACTTCCCAGAAAAACATTACTTTCTAATATTTGCAGGGCATCTAAACTTTCAACTTGAATAACATCAAATCCCATGGAATAAAAGGCTTCATTACCCGCAAAGAAGCTAATATTGCTAAAATCGCCACGCACCAATTTTTCTGTATATAGTATCATCCTTAAAAATATATATGCGAATGTATGGATTTAATTTTGCGGTATGGCATAAAAAAAAGCCACGAGCATAACCCGTAGCTTCATTACTATAAGCCAAAACTTTTTAATTCTTCTCAAATACCAGATAATCCGTACCGCCGTTGCCACCGCTTACATCCCTGAGCTTTATCCTTATGCCGCTGCGTTCCATAATATCCCAGTCGTCTGTCAGGTCGGTAAACATATCAGGGCTTGAAAAAACGATATTAAAATCGATATCGCTGTCGCTGCTGTTGTCGTCATCGCTGCTGTCATCGTTGGTTACAGTCCACAGCCCGTTGAAGGTACTGGTGCCGTTTGTAGCTGTAATTACGTTATTTTCGTCAAAGGTAAAGTTGAAGTTTGTAAAATGGTTCGTTTCATCATTACCGTCATCAATAAAGCTGGTAATCCTCCAGGTCCCCGACTTCATATTATTAATTACCGCTGTAGGGCTGGCATTCACCGAGGCTGCCGCACTATCATCGTCAGAGCATGAAACCGCAATGCCCGAAAATATAATCCCCGCTAAAAGCAAATTCAGTTTTTTCATAATGATTTTATTAAGTGTTAATTGTTTGAGTCCAAAATACTAAGTTACATCCGTTGCGTGAGGACATGAAATTATTTATATTTTCCTTAGCAACTGCGGCAAATATAGAAGCATCCTCATCATTAAAGTCGGCAATTGAGCAGCTAAGGCTTTTGGCTTACTATATGCGGGCAGGCGTTTAGTATCTGCAACAGAGGGCATCCTTAAAATTCTGCAAAGATTTTTTAGGGTAATTGGCTTCCCGCTTGTTTAGATTTTTGTAATTTAACAGCCATTTTACCAACCTAAATGATGCAGGATCGTATGACAGGCATTTGCGAAGAGCTTACTTTTTCCAATTTCTTCAAAAGCCATGCAAAAACATTGCGCAACTACCTTTTCTATAAATTCGGGAATGAAGAACAGGCAGAAGACGTAACCCAGGAGGCTTTTATAAAGCTATGGGAAAATTGTGCCACCGTGCCGCCCGAAAAGGCAAAGTCGTTTCTTTACACCGTGGCCAACAACACCTCGCTAAACCATGTGGCACACCAAAAAGTGGTGCTCGATTTCAATAAAAAAAGCACCGCTCCGGTTACCGACAGCCAAAGCCCCGAATTCCTTATGGAAGAAGAGCAGTTTAAGGTAAAATTGCAAAAAGCCATCGCAGGGCTCTCAGAAGCGCAGCGTAGCGCTTTCCTGCTGCATCGCATCGACGGTAAGAAATACCATGAAATAGCTGAAATACTGGAAATAAGCGTTAAAGCCGTGGAAAAAAGGATTCATGGCGCCCTGCAGCAATTACGTAAAGATATTGACAATATCAGGTAGGGGATTTTGATGATTAACTGTTATATTAGTAATAAACAGGGATACAATGAAAGATGATGTTACATTAGCCAGGTGGCTGAACGATGAGATGGATGAAATGGAATTGAAAGATTTCATGGCATCGCCTGAGTTTGCGACCTACGAAAAGATACGCAAATATTCGGCGGAGCTTACTGCCCCTGAGGCGGATATGGACGCTTTATACGAATCTGTAAGCCGTAATAAAAACAGGCAGGGGGCGCCAAAAGTACGCCAGCTGAACCCGTGGTTCCCAAGAGTAGCCGCAATACTGGTTATCGTGTTTGGAGCGGCGTTCTTCTTTTACACTTCTAAAACCACTACCCAGATAGCCGATCTCGGCAAAAGGACTGAGTTCTTATTGCCTGACAATTCTGAAGTAGTGCTTAACTCAGGTTCAGAAGCAGAATACAAGACATGGAACTGGGATGGCAACCGCAAGATAGAACTTAATGGCGAAGCATATTTTAAAGTAGCCAAAGGCGAAAAATTCGATGTGGTTACCGATATGGGGACTGTTACCGTTGTGGGCACACAATTCAATGTAAAAGCCAGGGGCAGCCGTTTTGATGTAACCTGTTTCGAAGGCAGGGTAAAAGTAGCCAGCGGTAAGGAATCGATACTGCTTACACCGGGGAAAAGCGTGGCGTTCGTGAAAGGTAAAATGATGGCTGTACCGGCAGAGGAAAATGCTCCGGGATGGATCAGCTATGAGACTTCGTTCGCCAATGAGCAGCCGCAAAACATAATTGATGAAATAGGCCGCCAGTACAATGTGAAAATTGAGCTTAAAGCCGCACTTCCTAACGACGGCAAAGGCTTTACGGGAACGATCCCTATGAATGACCTTGATACTGCGCTTGATATAATTAAGACCATATATCATTTAAAGTCTGAAAAGGCAGGCAACAAAATCATATTAACGTCTGAATGAGGTTAAACATCCGGCATTTTTTGCTGTTTAGCTGCTTTTTTTTTTCGCCGCCAATTCTTTTGGGCAGGACGAAAAGAAAAGTATTGAACTCAAAAAAATACTGGATGCTATTGCCCTTCAGCACAATGTAAAATTCAGTTATGACGAAAAGGATGTATTTGGGCACAGCATATTTCCGCCCTCTCCCACCCTTCCGCTCAAGGCCAAGCTGATTTACATTTCCAACCGTACCAACCTTCTTTATAAAGAGACCGGCGATTATATCATTATCTATACCGGCGCCAGAGCCGACTCCAAAAGGCTTTGTGCCTATGTTATTGATGAGTATGGACAGGCCGTTGACAATGCTGTGATACAATATTCGGGAGACAAAAAGATCGTTACCGGGCCCGATGGCTATTTTGAGCTTAAAAAGCCGCTTACAGATAATATCATTGTAGGGCAGATGGGCTTTGAATCCCGCACTTTAAAGCCCCAGGATTTTTCCGACGATGATTGTAAAGAGATAGTCCTTAGCCTCGAAATCCTCGAACTTAAAGAAGTCGTTGCCGAGCGCTACCTTACCACAGGTATCTCTAAAAAGAAAGACGGCACCTTCAGCATCCGGCCCGATAAGTTCGGTATACTCCCCGGGCTGATAGAACCTGACGTACTAATGGCAATGCAGCAATTGCCGGGCATCAACAGCATTGACGAAACCGTATCGAACATCAACGTGCGCGGCGGCACCCACGACCAAAACCTTTTTATGTGGAACGGCATACGCCTTTTCCAAACGGGCCATTTCTTCGGGCTCATTTCGGCCCTCAACCCCAACCTTGCGCACGAGATCAAAATATCCAAGAACGGCACGTCTGCTTTTTATGGCGAAAGTGTGTCGAGCGCAGTAGACATTTCCTCCCGCCCTGCCGATATCGGTAAAGGAACCGCGAGTGTTGGCAGCAACATGATCGGTACTGATTTTTACACGAAGATAAAAGCCAGTGAAAATGCTAATTTTGAGATTTCGGCTCGACGCTCTTTTACCGATGTGATCGACCTGCCTACCTACAGCAAATATTCGAAAAGGATATTCCAGAACACCATTGTTACTGAGCTTAATAACAGTACCGATGTGAATTATAAAAGCGACAAGGAATTTTATTTTTACGATTTTACAGGTCAATACCACCAAAAGATCGGTGATAAAAATGATATTTATGTGGATGTCATTGGCATCAACAACAGGCTGGATTTTACGCAGGGTACCATCACGGCTACCAATGTAGTTACCGAAATAAGTACCTTGAGGCAGCTCACCCTTGGCGGAACGGCAGCCTGGCGGCGGAAATGGAGCGACAGGCACAGCAGCGAGTTTGGCTTTTACGGCTCTTATTATAATGTTGACGGCACCAATGCATCCCTTGAATTCAACCAGGTGACGCAGCAGGAAAACAAGATCCTGGATGCCGGTTTCCATTTAAGCGATTCCTACAGGCTGAACCCGTTGTTCAACCTCAAAACCGGGTACCAGTACAACGAGATAGGGGTTGAGAACAGTGACCGGGTAAATGAGCCAGAGTACAGCCGCAGTATAAAAGAGGTACTCCGAACACATGCCGCAATTGGTGAACTGGAATATGATTCTAAAGACCGGAAACTGTATTCGCGGGCCGGGATAAGGGGCAATTACATCGAGCAGTTTGCCATGGCTTATATCGAGCCAAGGCTGCAGGTGACCTATATGCCCAACACCGCATGGCAGGCAGAATTTCTCGCGGAGCAAAAAAGCCAGACCGCATCGCAAATAGTAGAGCTCCAGGGTGATTTTTTGGGGATAGAAAAACGCCGCTGGATTTTGTCAAACGATAAGGACATACCGGTACAGCGTAGCAGGCAAGCCTCTGTGGGCCTAACTTTTAAAGATAAAGGGTGGCTGGTATCGCTGGAGAATTTTTATAAGAAGGTAAAAGGTATAACTACCTACGGGCAGGCCTTCCAGGACCAGTTGGAACTTGTGCAGGCACAGGGAAGCTATACGGTGGTAGGTACCGAATTCCTGGTACAGAAGCAGTTTAAAGGGTTCTACGCCTGGCTAAGCTATACGTGGAATGACAACAACTACAGCTTCAATGGCATTTCGCCGGATAAATTCCCCAGCAGCTTTGAGATAAAGCACACGGTAAACAGCGCTGCGATTTACGAATGGCATAGGTTTAAAATAGCGATGGGTTCCAAATGGTATACGGGAAAGCCTGTTACCCCCCTTTAAACTCTATTGCGGCAGATATGGCCCCTAATGCTTCCGGAATAGCCTACGCTTCCCCTAATTCTGATAACATAGGTAACTTTTTCCAGGTCAATTTTTCCGCTTCTTACACCTGCACGATAAAGGATAAAGTGCGCCTTCAGCTGGGGGTTTCGGTACTGAATATCTTTAACAGGAGGAACATCATCAACCGCTATTACCGCCTGAACAATACCAATAATGCTATCGAGGTGGTTAATACTTACTCTATAGAAAGGACTCCCAATGCGCTTATAAAGCTGAGTTTTTAGTACCCGTTGAGCTCAACAAAGCTGATCTTAACATCATCCCCGACAGCAGTCACGGTAACATCGGTACAAATGATCTGGTTCGTTGAAGGCCAGGTATAACAAACAGCATACATATCTTTATTTTGATCGTCCTTTTGAATGACAAGTGTTTTCAAGGTTGCCACATCAGAGTCCTGTGCGCTAAGAAAGGGGTCGGAATCAAGCGAGGCATTCTCAATTTTCTGTGCCAGCCCAGCCGTGCAGTATTTTCTGATTACCTGCCATCCTTGCTTTATCTGTTGGCGCGACATCGCCCTGCATAATATATTCCGTATAAAAAGACTTCAGCATCTTTTCGGCAGCTGCATTTGAAGCCTTGTTGCTTTTTACTGAAACATCCTTATGAGAACCACCTGATTTCCCTGTTGTTTTATCAGTGCAGGACATAAGGACTAAGAGCGCCATTATACTGAATAATTGTTTCATAATACCTCTTATAAACAACAAACCCGCCTTGGGAGCGGATTTGCATTTCTATTTAACTTAAATCTATTTTTTGATAATCTTTTTTGTAGCGCTAAGGTTATTTCCGAACTCTACTTTCACCATATAGATGCCGCTTTGCATCTCTGACATATCTATTTTCTCAGTAGTCCCTTCAAATACCGTCTGCCCCAGCGTGTTGACAACCGTAACCGTTTTCACCTGCTGGTCGCCGGTTCCTATCGTTGCAATATCAGTCACAGGGTTAGGGTAAATATTGAAAGCATTGTGCTCAAAGTCCGGCGTACCCAGTGTCTCGCTATAGCCCTGCATGTATACCGACATTGGGAAATAGCCATCGCTGCCATTGCCTGCGCCATTTAAAAACTCAGCCTCCGGTACGTCTATCTTAAACGAATGCTCTCCGGCTGCAAGATCTCCTAACTCGATAACGCGGGTAGGTATCTTATTGCCCGGACACCAGTTATTCCAGGCCCATGCGGCATTGGTATTAGGGCGGTAAGCCCCCGTAGCACAGTTGATGTAAATACAGTTCGGCATCGTGTTGTATACCCTGTAAGGCACGCAGGAAAGTCCGCCTGGGGTGTAGTTTGTAACTTCCACTCCATCAAAATAAACATGGTGTTTGCGCCTTAAAAATTCTTCCTGCTGCCCATGGTTGGAGGTTATAAGGTAGAATTTGGCATTTGGAACAGGCTCATCAAGCGTGAAGGTAATCGTCCGCACGGTTTGCCCGATTTCATCTGTCCCCTCAAGTGTATAATTTTTCAGCTCGTACTTATAGGACAACGGCACAAAGTGATTTTCACCCTGTACCAGGTTAGGGTTGTTATTCGAAACGAGCTCTAAAGACCCCATGTACACATCGTTCCTTCCGGTACAAGTTGCCGGAAGATCGTGTACTGCACCTGCAGACGAGTCCCCCTGGTAACCGTATACTTCCAGTTCAATCCAGAAGTCATAATTGCTGCTTATGCTTGTATCATGCAATATCTTAGTAATATTATTCACCTCGAAAGTATATGGAACCGATGCCGGATTTGTGACATTAAGATTCATGAAAGGTGTGATAAAACGTCCTATTTCTATCCTGGTGATATTGGTATCATTATAACCATAGCTGGTAGCGCCTGCAGGAACCATTACCAGGTTTACATTCCCGATCCTGTCGTAGGTGTCACAAAGCGGGAAAAGCGTTACGTTCAGGGTAAGCATATTCCCGATAGATTCAATCTGCTCTGCAGTAAGCTTGCGGCTGTACGATGAATTTCTTGTTCTTATTAAACCATCCGGCACAGGCTCGCTAACCGGCCCTTCATACATATTGTAATAAATAACCTGGTCGAAAAAGCTAAGGGTATAAGGATCCTGCGCTTGTGCCGTAAAAGACGCAAAAAGTGAAGCGAATAAAGAAAAAATGAGTAAAGTTTTTTTCATGTTGTGTAGTTTAGTGGGCGTAATTTAATGAAAAATTTCATTATCACTCCATTAACCACAGTTTAACACGATTTCGCTTTTAAATGTTATATTTAAAACTGGAAATAGATAAATGGTTGCGGCCCTGCGGATGCTGCGGCATATACCAGCCAGTATACCAACCCTAATAAAACACCTTTTACTACAAGCGGCGACTGGTCAAAACCTTTCTTCATGGCGACCGAAATGCCTTCCGGCATGAAGTGCCATACATAACCTATCAGCATCAGCAGGAATACGTTTTTGTAGCCCATGATGATGATCTGCCATTGTGCCGGGTCGAACGTTACATTGCCAATATTATTGATAAGGTCAAGCGCTATGGTAAAGTCTTTAGCCCGGAAAAATATCCAGCAGAAAGCCACAAAGTGAAACGTGAGCAGTACCGAGATAAATGTCCACAGGCTGCCAAAAGCAGAAGGCTTGCCTTCTTTTTTAGACGGGAAAAATTCGGCAAACAGCTTATGTACTGCCAGTGCAATGCCGTGCAGTGCTCCCCAGATAATAAAGCGAAGGCTCGCGCCATGCCAAAGCCCGCCAAGAAGCATTGTGGTAAGCAGGTTAACATTGGTGTACATCGTTTTCTCCTTATCCTTCCTGGCCAAAAGGAAGGTGAGCGTAAATACCAATAATCCGGCAACGCTGATGATAAGCGGGATATTGCTTGTTGGCGAATAGGTAATACCCCATACTATAAGCCCGAAGAAAAACAGCGCCGGAAACAAAAATCCTGCGAACGAGCCGTGGCGGTTACCCCCTACGGAGATATAAAGGAAATCCTTAAGCCACGTGGACAGCGATATATGCCACCTTCTCCAGAACTCGGTAATAGAAGCCGATTTATAAGGCGTACGGAAGTTGGTCGGCAGCTTAAAGCCAAGCAATAAGGCTACCCCAATCGCCATGTCGCTGTATCCCGAGAAGTCGCAGTATATCTGTATCGTATAGCCATAAGCCGCCATAAGGTTCTCAAAAGCGGTATAGCTGTTGGGTGAATCGAACACACGATCGACAAAGTTGATGGAGATATAATCGGATATCACCGTCTTCTTAATAAGTCCGCCGATGATTAGGAACAGTGCGTAGTTGATATCCTGTTTGGTGACGTTCAGCCTGGCGTAGATCTGTGGGATGAAGTCCTTAGCTCTTACGATAGGCCCTGCCACAAGCTGCGGGAAGAAAGACACGAAAAACAGGTAATCTACATAGTTCTTGGCCGGGATAATTTCCTTACGGTAAATTTCTATGATATAACTGATGGACTGGAACGTATAGAACGATATACCCACCGGCAGCAGCACTTTATGGAAGGTATAATTCCACCCGAAAAGGCTGTTACTGCTTTCTAATATGAAGGTCGTATATTTAAAGTAACCAAGAAAAGTGAGGTTAACAATGACACTAAACCACAGGTAAACCCTGCGCGGTATGGTACGCGTTTCCCGGTACAGGAAGTAGCTGAGCGTATAATCTACCACCGATGAGAGTAGCAATAGCATAAAGTAAGCCCCGCTTGACTTGTAGTAGAAGAACAGCGAGAAGCATATCACATAAACGATCCTTAAATGGAACGTTTTCCTGGTAAGGATATAGATGGCATAAAAAACGGTGAACAGCCCCAGAAAAAGCGGCGTGTTGAACAGCAACGGCGCTTCTCGGTTGTATGTAAACCATCCTTCTACATCACTCCATGTTATATTGGGCAAATATTTTGAAAGCTCTGTCACTCCCTGTTGGTTTTAAAATTATCGTATGCGTTCAGCAATGCTTCGGTAAATAGCATGCCCTGTTTTTCATATCCCGGCTTCGAGTAGTGCACTTTGTCACCTGCCATTAATCCCTGTGCAGCATTCCGGTTCACACTGAACAGGCCGCCCATCTCAGAGAACAAATCCCACGAGGCGTAGTTTTTGGCCGTTTCCTGCATGAGTATGCTCTTGGCATAACCGGCAGCAAAGGTATTGGGGTATTTCCTTTTGAACATTGATGGCGGCGGTGTCATTACCAATACACACACATCGGGGTTTTTAGCTTTAACCTTATCAATAAAAAGGTTCAGCTGCGTAATGTAATCGTTGGGAATCATTTTGTCGAATGACTCATTGGTACCCAGTGATATCACGATAAGGTCGGGCTGTAATGCCGGGAGCTGGTCAAAGAACAGCGGGTACTTGTTATAGTCCGATGCTTTCGCGCCGTTTACGCCAATGCTATGGTAGAGCAGTCCCGGATCATCTTTTTCCAGCACCAGTCCGCTAAGGGTATATTCCTTCCTGTCATTGTTGGGCAGCAGGTATATTTTAGAAAGCGCTTCATCACTGTGGTAATAATTGCTCAGTGAGTCGGCGGTAATGGGCAGCGGTATGAATTCCGACCGCTTCACTTCCTTTTTCTGCATTTCGCTTGTGGGTATCTTCAGGGTTTTCCCTGCCCTTATGTTATCCGACTTCAGGCCGTTTGCTTTTTTCAATTGTGCCACCGTCACATTGTATTTATCGGCAATAGAACCAAGCACCTCGCCCTTCTTTATTTTATGCGTAATTTTTTTCGGCACGGTCGATTCGAGCACAATGGTTTTTGAGCTTGTTGCCACGTCAAATCCCGGCGCATTGCCCGGCGTAATTATTTTCAGGGTATTAAAGTCGTAAGCGGTGTCCCGAACATTCAACTCGACCACAAAGTTCTCCCTCGTCTCGAGGGCGATTCCGCTAAGGCCAACTTCCATCCCGGGCTCGGGCGTATAAATGTTGCGGCGGCTGTTCCAAGAAGCATTCGAATTGAAACGGACATTGTAGCTGCCATTGGTTTTTGCCAGCTGGTACGGAAAAGTAAACCCGCAGCCCGCATTGCCAAAACGCGCCTGCAATGTCTTGCGGATAATGCCTGTCATCAGGTCGGCTTGTATGTGCGAATCCCCAATGTGTACAATATTTACCTTGCCGCCTTTCTGGCTTTCGAGGAAATACAGCTTTTCGAAGAACAGCTTTAGCGAAGAGCTGTTGGTAATGATGTTATCAGCTACTACGATCTCAGTGGTATCGGTAACAATGCTGTCCATGACCACTGCAAGCGAATCTACCTGTGCGGCAGACTTTGCGCCCAAGAGCAGGCAAAATAGCAGGAATACTATTTTACGGCGCATGGGTAGTATCTTTTTTAGGGGTTATCGTGTCTTTCTTAACTATTGGCTTTTTTGCCGGTTGCACCGTTGGAGTTTTTGGCTGTTCTGCTTTAGGCTGCTCTGTTACAGGTGTACCTGTTTGGGGAGCCGGTGCTGGCGGAGTTGGCGTCTTAAAGCCCCTAAGCCTCTTGTACTGCTCATACCCGCCATTGATCTGGTTCCAGATAAGGTCGGATACCTTTTTTGCCCCACGGAAATTGAAGTGGGTATAATCTTTATTAGCCAATGCAGGCGCTTCCTCATCCACCCATTTCACCATAGAGCCGTCACCGCCCATAAGCGTGTAAAGGTTTACATAAGCCGATTCTGTTTGCACGGCATATTTTTTCTGGGCACGGCTAAGCGGTACCACAGCCGAGTCGGTTTTCATCTCCAGCCCGTATTTGGTCGATTTATCGGCAGTAGAAATAATGAGTATATCCACACCCGGGAAACATTCCCTCAGGTGCTCCACAACCCTTGCCATACGCTTTTCGTACCAGGTATAATTGAGTGAGCCGTAATTTAGCACGTTGGTACCGTAATGAAGTACAATAAGGTCGTAACCCAGCTTATCATTGAACGCCCTCATCACATTGGTATTGAAAGAGCCTATCGGAAGGCCTGAGTTACCGCGGTTCGAGAAGTTATCTACATGCACTCCCCTGCCATCGTCAAAATTGAAGCCATAGAACGGAATGGAATCGGAAGCGATAAAATTAGCCTTAAAACCTTTGATGCCGCCATTGGCAACGCTAAGCGTATTCACAAGGTTTACAGGGTTAAGATTTTTGCGAATGGTATCTTTTCCTATAATCACATCAACGGCTGCTTTCCTGTTGCCCGACTTTCCGTAAAACAGCGTTGGGTTGTACAATTCTGTAAGATGCCTTATATTGCTGGCTTTGTAGCGCACCCATGCCGGGTTTACGGTATCCCTTTTGGTAAAGAAAACATGCCCGTTTACACCAAAAGGGCTTCTTGGGCTCTTAACGTTCAGGTAGGACTGCGTTTTCCAGTTGGGTGAGAACTGGTGGGTAAGCGTGCTGCGTGACGGTGCCGATTCGGAAGTGATATTCACAAACCCTACGCCTTCGCCTCCAAAGCGTTCCTGAAGGCTGGCACGGAAATCTTTCACGATAAGGTCGCCATCGGTCATGGAATCCCCAAAATAAGCAATACGCACTTTACCCTGCTTCTTGGTTTCCAATTGCAGCAGTTTTTCGTAAAAATTGACAAGGTGCTGATAGCCCTTATAATCTTCAAAAGTCTCTGCCGGGAATTTGATGCCATTAACTGCCTCAAAAACTATTTTCTTGTTGCTGCTCAGGGTGTCTTTTTCTGTTTCGCCTCCATCAGCCTCCACCGCCTCGAGCATGAGGCTATCAACCACAACATTCTTGGTAATGCCGGTTTCGGTAAATATTTTAGAGGGGAGCACCTGCCTGAACCCAAGCAATGCCGCTATCGAAATAACGATAATGATAAATGACTGGAAAAAATAGGTTTTCCCTTCCTGCGGCCTGTTTTCTGCAGGCGGCGTGCTCTCGTATCCGGGTCTGTTCTCTTTCACAAAAAAATGGCTTTAGGTTACATACGTTCCGGCATGCCGATTCCCAGCAGGCCGAAAGCCGATTTTAATGTTTCTCCCACTTTTTTAGAAAGCTGTACTTTAAACACTTTCAGCGACTCATCTTCTTCTCCCAGTATGGAAACCACCTGGTAGTACGAGCTGAATTCTTTCGCCAGGTCGTACGCATAGCCTGCTATTAAAGCCGGGCTGTACTGGCTCGCTGCATTTTGCACCACCGCCGGGAATGTTTCAAGAAGCTTTATCAGCTCTTTTTCTTTCGGGTGGAGGGCGATATGCGAAACAGTCTCTGTAATATCAAATTCAGCTTTTCTCAGGATCGCGCGTGTCCGCACATATGACATCTGGATGAACGGGCCCGAATCGCCGTTAAAGTCGATGGATTCTTTCGGGTCGAAAAGAATCCGTTTTTTAGGATCGACTTTAAGCATCTGGTATTTCAGCGCCCCGAGGCCTATCGTTTTATAGAGTTCGGCTTTTTCTTCATCCGAGCAGCCTTCGAGCTTGCCCATTTCGTCTGCAATGCTTTTGGCTGTAGCAACCATTTCTTCCATCAGGTCGTCAGCATCCACCACGGTACCTTCACGGCTTTTCATTTTCCCGGAAGGAAGGTCAACCATGCCATACGATAAATGGTACAGGTTTTCTGCCCAGTCAAAACCAAGCTTTTTCAGGATCAGGAACAGCACCTTAAAGTGGTAGTCCTGCTCGTTGCCCACCGTGTACACCATACCGCCTACATCAGGGAAGTCTTTTACCCTTTGTATTGCCGTACCTATATCCTGCGTAATGTATACCGAAGTACCATCGCGGCGCAGCACCAGCTTTTCGTCAAGGCCTTCATCGGTAAGGTCGATCCATACCGAACCATCCTCTTTTTTATAGAAAACACCTTTGTCAAGGCCATCGGCAACAACGTCTTTCCCTAACAGGTAGGTATCACTTTCGTAGTAATTCTTATCAAAGTCGACACCGATATTTTTGAAGGACAACTCAAAGCCCTCGTATACCCAGCCGTTCATTTTTTTCCAGAGGGCAACAACAGCTTCATCGCCTGCTTCCCATTTAAGCAGCATTTGCCGGGCTTCTTTTAATATAGCAGTTAGTTTTTTAGCAATTTCTTTAAGTTCCCCTTCTTTATCGTCGATTTTAGACTCCAGAGTGGTTAGTGGTTTTACCGCATTTTCGAAAGCTACTTTATCTTTATCCGAAATTTCATCATATTCCTCATCACGAAGATCTTTTATCATGGTACGGTAGGAGACATCATTTTTCGATGTATTATAATATCCCTGAATGACAACATTTATTCCTTCCGGAAGTTCGAAGCCTGATTTCTTCTCTTCGTAAATCCCTTTAAGCTTGGTAATTTCCTCTTTCAATGGTGTAACAGCGCTTTCAACTTCAGGGAAACCCGAAAAGTCACCTTCCCAAAATTTTTGCAGGAACGGCTTTACCTCTTTCTGGAGTTCCTTTTCAAACCGTACGTAGTAATTTCCCACCAGCTTGTCACCCTTTACGCCTTCGCTTTCCGGTGTCTCACCGTGGCCGAATTTCTCATACGCGAGCATCGACTTGCAGATATGGATACCCCGATCGTTAATCACCTGGGTCTTGTATATATTTTTGCCGGATGCCTCAATGATATTCGCCACCGAATAGCCCAGCAGCACATTACGTACGTGGCCTAAATGCAATGGCTTGTTGGTGTTTGGGGAAGCATATTCCACCATTACGGCTTTTCCGCCTTCTGCAGGTTGTTGCGAACCAAAATTTTCGTCTTCTTTTATTTCATTAAAGAACGTAATATAGAACGCATCGGATATGACAAGGTTAAGGAAACCGCCCCCGGCCACATTGAATTTTTCTACCACATCGGTGTTGTCCAAAAGGTACTGGCCAATGGCATTCCCCAGTGCGGCGGGATTGCTTTTTACCAGCTTTAAAAGCGGGAAAATAACCATAGTAATATCGCCTTCGAACTCCCTGCGGGTCGCCTGTAATTCTATCTTTTCAACAGAAATACCAAACAAAGCTTCAACCGCTTTTTGTATGTGGGGAACGAGGATTTGTGACAACGCCATTTTACTATGATTTTTAAGCGTGCAAAGATAATTATTTTTAGTCAACGTAATGAATTGAAAATGCTTAAATAAAATGTAAAAATTAGACCGCGGCAGTAGAGACGCATTGCATACGTCTCCCAGTATTTTTCAATCATTACGCGAGACGCATTCAATGCGTCTCTACCCTAAAACTATCACAAATAAAAACTTTTTCCATTTTCGCTGTAACAAAATCCGTGTTTGATTGTCTTATGGGTATCTGCACAAGTTAGTGACATTAAATAAACATTAATTTATGCATAAAAAGGTACTTTGTATTGCATATTAGTTTTCGATGTAGTACATTTGCCCCATCATCAATCATCAATCAAATTACGAACATGCATTTCAAGCTACTAATGGTGCTTCTTTTTGGGAGCATCATGACCATGACTGCTCAAAATTCCGGCAGCATCTCAGGGAAAATTACGGACAAGACTACCAATGAACCTTTACCCTATGTGAGCATCGTTATAAAAGATAATGGCGCGGTTGTTACCGGTGGCATTACCGATGACAATGGCCTTTTTACCATAAAGAACCTGCCGCTTAAAAGCTATACGGTAGAAGTGCAGTTCATGGGCTACAAGACCTTTGTAACCAATGCCAACCTTAACGAGCAGGCAAAAGCAATGAACCTGGGTACCATAGCTATAAACGAAGTAGCCACAACACTGGACACCGTTGAAATCGTTAAGGAAACCTCTACCATCGAGCAGAAGATAGACCGCAAGGTAATTACCGTGGGCCGCGACCTTACCACCGCGGGCGGCACGGCATCGGAAATAATGAACAACATCCCTTCGGTAAATGTGGACCAGGACGGAAAAATTTCCCTTCGCGGCAACCAGAACGTACGGGTTCTTGTAGATGGCAGGCCTACCAATATCGACCCGGCACAGCTCTTAAAGCAGATACCTTCTACCTCCATCAAAAAGATCGAGCTGATTACCAACCCAAGCGCCAAGTATAATCCTGAGGGTATGAGCGGTATCATCAATATCATCCTTCATAAAAATGCGAGCGACGGCTTTAACGGCACTTATAATGGGGGGATGACCTTTGGTAAAACGCCGAAATTCAACAACTCGCTCGATATGAACTTCCGCACGGGAAAGGTGAATTTCTTTGGCAACATCGGTAACAACCTGGGCAAATATGCCAACTGGGGCTTTGTAGAGCGCCATGACGACATAGCCTCCAGGCAGGTGGTGAACGGCATTAGCGACAACAAAGGCGTACTGGGCAAGATCGGGATGGACTACTACATCAATGACAACAACACATTGTCGGTGTACACCAACCAGAATTATTTTTCCGGCACATCGCTTTTCACGATTGATGTACTTTATCCTGAAGGCAGCGCTTCGCCGAATATCCTCCAGTCCAACAATATGGACGGCGATAACTTCAACAACACTTACAACCTTGCTTACAAGCACAAGTTCGCCAAAGAAGGCCACACACTTGACCTTGAAGCCAATTATAACGATTCCCAAAATAAGCAAAGCGTAGATTATGGCGTGGCTATAGCCGATGCTACACAAACATACGGCGACCATCTTGTGGACAACCGCCAGAATACGACCGTGAACCTGGACTATGTAAACCCGCTTAATGAAAAGACTACCCTTGAGGCAGGCGCCGAAGCAAGGATACTGACTACCGATAACGAATACCACTCGACCAACCCGAATATCCCTGCCGACCAGCAAAACGTGAATTATACGTATGACATGAGCATCTATTCGGCATATACCACTTTTGGGCAGAAATTCGAGAAATTCAGCTACCAGCTTGGCGCAAGGTTTGAAAGCTATAAAGTGAAAGCCGACTTCAACAGGGGCCAGCAGGGCTTTAAGAACGATTATGTTACGGTTTATCCGTCAGTTTACCTCGGGTATAACTTTAACGATAAGAACATGATGCAGCTAAGCTACAGCCGCCGTGTAGACAGGCCAAGCATAGAGCAGACCAAGCTGATAAGGGAATTTTCAACCTACCTGCTTACCTCGATAGGAAACCCACAGCTGGTACCACAGTTCACCAATTCGGTAGAAGTGAATTACACCAAGATGTTCGGGCAGGGCTCATCGGTTACAGGCGGTGTGTATTACAGGTTCATCAATGATGAGATCAACCGTATCTTCTACCCTAACGATGCCACACCCGATAATGACCAGGACCAGATCATGACCTTTGGGAACTTCGATAAGAATTCGGCCTTCGGTTTTGAGGTATCGGCCAATTACAAGATCTTCAAGTGGTGGGATATCCAGCCGGCGGTTGATTTTTCGAGCATCTCACAGCAGGGAAGGGTTTCGATACAAACCTCTCCGGATGTATTCGAATTCCAGAACAGGAAGGTAGATGTAAATGCCTTTAATGCAAGGCTGAACAGCAACTTCAGGGTAAACCAGCGCCTCAGCTTCCTGCTTTTCGGTTTCTACAGAGGCCCGGTAAACGGTGTGCAGAACCTGAGCAAGGAAATGTACAAGATCGATTCGGGAGCACGCTATACCCTTCTGGACAATAAAATGTCGCTTAGTGTGCGCTTTAACGATATGTTCCGTACTATGCGCTACGGCTTCAGCGCCAGCAACCCGTTCCCCCAAAGCGGTGAATTCCGCTGGGAAAGCCGTACGGTATATGTAGGACTTAACTATATGTTCGGCGCCGGAAAAAACAGGGCCCTGCAGCGCAAGCAGCGTGACGACAACACCAAGCAGGGCGGCGGCGGAATGTTCTAGCCCATCAAAAATTGAATAATTAATGTTTTCATATAATTAGGTTTAGTAGTTAGTTAACCCCGGATAGTTGCGAATCCGGGGTTATTTTTTGTGCTCGTTTAAAAGTTTTAACTTCTAAGGTAATTGTAAAATATTTGTTAAAATTTCATATATTCGTATCCCAACCTTACCAAAATATGAAACTCGAAAAAATACTTAACAATATCAATTCTTTTGAAAAGAATTCTTTTTTAAAAATCATTGACAATTTAATTTCAGCCAAGCCTAAAAATATAAAGCTTATCGAGAGCATCCTTTCAGATTCAAACAAAGATTTGAAAACCGTAGACAATATTAATATCGTCAATGTATTTCATTTATTAGAAGATGAGTTTACAGAATATATTAAAGATGAATTTTTGAAAACATCATCACAGCTTGATATATTAATCGATATAATATCCAGAGATGGATCGTGTATAATCAGGCAGGATTGGTTTTCAAGGTTATATGAAAAAGAACTGGCAAGTTTAAAGACGAAATTAAAAGCTTTTGAAGAAGATATTGCTAATGACAAATCTGAGATATCCGACGAAAGGAAAAGAGATTATAATATTTATTTATCCTGTGTAAGAACAGCTTACTATAACGATGAAAATAATAATCAGGAAAAGAAAATCACCTCTGATGAACACTCCATACTACTAACACTTTCAAATTGTCTTTCGCTATCCCAGGAAGAAGTTAAACTAATTAATTACCTGATACTCCCTGTCAAGAAACTCGAAATTGAAGCTGTTATAAATGAGTTGAAAGCAATAGGAATTGTATTTTATTCTAAAAAGAATAATACAATATACGTTGCAGATGAAATTGTAAGGATATTACGAAAAATAAGAGGAAAGGAAGTTAGCGATAAATTTTTCAGGCGGGTTCTTTTACAATTTAGAGAACCACAAATAAATCTAATTTGCAGGAAACACAATATTGACCGAAAACTTCCTTTGGAGAATAAAATAGCAGAAATTATAAATGCCGGTATTTCGTTCAAACAAATTCTTATTGATGATATACATAAGGATGGAACTAATCTTACCGAAAAGAAAAAGTTCCTGAACGATTTTTGTGAAAAAAATTTAATGATAAACTCCCTGAAAGGGACTATTATAGAGGAAAAGATTGATAATCTTATAAAGCATTTTGAAGACATTGAAAAGGATGATAAAATCGGGATGTCTCATGATGGTTTTGAAAAAATGCTTATCCAATTGGGAGAATTCGCACCACATATAAATCAGCTACTGAAATCAAAATTTGAGCTTCAGGATGAAAATGTCCTAAGAAGTAATTTTCTACTCGATTATAATATAAAACCGAGGGACATTTTAGAATTAGTTCCCGATAAGGAGCTGGAGGAGTTTTCTAAAACAAAGGAAATAAAAACAAGAGGTGATTTAATTGCTAATATTTTAGATGCTTACAAAGATTCTGAAAATCTGTTTTTAGAAAATTATGAAAATATTGGATTCAGAAATTTATTGGCACTAAAAGAAAGCGGCATCATTGTGAAAGAGGCAGATCTTGGAATTAAATTCGAGGATCTAACAAAAAAAATACTTGCTGAATTAGGATTTAAAATTGATGAAGATTTACGCAAAAAATTAAATACTTCTAAAGATCAAATTGACATTTTAATTAATTTAGACAACAATGACCTGATTATAGTAGAATGCAAAACAATCAAGGAAAGCAATTATAATAAATTTAGTTCTGTTTCAAGGCAATTAAAATCATATGATGCTATTGCAAGGAAGAACGGTTACAAAGTTGTAAAATCATTATTAATAGCGCCTGAGTTTTCAGACGATTTTATTAAAGACTGCGGCCTCGAATATGATTTGAATTTATCATTGATCACAGCGGGTTCATTAATGAAAATACTTATAGGCTTCAGAAACTCCAAGCTAAAAGTATTCCCACATAATTTATTAATGAGGGACGTAGTTATCAAGGAAGACCTTGTTTTGAAAGCTATTGGTAAATAGATGCAATACTTCGTTTCTCATCATAATGCCGTAAAACTGAAAACTGTGACTGTCACTGAAAACTAAGGTAATATCTCAATCACCGCATCCTGCTTTACTGCTTTATAAAGTTCCTCCATCTCTTCATTGGTCACGGCAATGCAGCCTGCGGTCCAGTCTTTCCAGCGGTGGAATTTACCGATATAGCCCCTGTCGTTGCGAAGGCCGTGTATCTTGACATCACCGCCGGGTGACTTCCCCTGCTTTTCGGCGTAGGCCTTATCGGTGGCATTGGGATACGAGATGCCCAGATTTTTGTAATAAGCGCTCTTTGGATTTCGGGCATTGATGGTGTACGTGCCTTCGGGAGTTTTGCAGTCGCCTTCGAACTGCTTGTGTCCAACAGGGTCTTTGCCTAAGGAAATGATATACGTTTTCAGCAGTTCG
Organism: Flavobacterium album; assembly: GCF_003096035.1. Taxonomy (NCBI): domain Bacteria; kingdom Pseudomonadati; phylum Bacteroidota; class Flavobacteriia; order Flavobacteriales; family Flavobacteriaceae; genus Flavobacterium; species Flavobacterium album. The sequence continues at coordinate 167,729 of NZ_CP029186.1, forward strand.
CTGCCGGACCGGGCTTCCATTTTGTGGGCAGCTTTATGTACGACAAGGCGGTCGATGGTTTTACCTGCCGGAAGCTTTTTTTCGGGAAAGAAATAGTAGGCAGCGATAGCTACAGGAATGATCAGGAATATCCAAAGCATTTTTTTACGTTTCATTTAGGCAGGAATATTTTACCACAAGGCGCGCAAAGTTTTTACACAAAGGACACAAGGCAGTACGGTATTGACTACGAATCAGAGCATGAGCGTAGCTAAACCTGCCTGCCGGCAGGCAGGTCTGAACTCTGAAATCTACAATCTGAAATCCCTTTACCACTTAATAATCGCGCTTCCCCACGTGAACCCGCTGCCGAATGCTGCCAGCACTACCGTATCGCCTTCTTTTATTTTGCCCTGTTCCCACGCTTCAGTTAGTGCGATAGGCACAGAGGCCGCTGTGGTGTTGCCATATTTCATGATGTTATTGTACACCTGGTCGTCACTGAGCCCGAATTTCTGCTGGATGAATTGCGATATGCGCAGGTTGGCCTGGTGCGGTATCAGCATGTCGATGTCGCTTACCTGCAGGTTGTTGGCTTTTAAGCCTTCCATGATCACCTCGCTGAAGCGTACCACAGCGTTCTTGAAAACAAATTGCCCGTTCATGTACGGATAGTAGCTTTCATCATTCGGGTCGGCATCGGCAATTATGTCGGTAACCCAACGCCTGCCCATTCCGGGAGCGATAAGCGAAAGCTCTTCGGCGTGCTGCCCTTCAGAATGCAGGTGCGTAGAGAGGATGCCTTTGGTAAGGTCTTCTTCACGGGAAAGCACTGCCGCCCCTGCCCCATCGCCGAATATTACCGAAACTGCACGCCCACGGGTGGTCATGTCGAGGCCGGTGGAATGCAGTTCGGAGCCTATGATAAGGATGTTTTTATACATTCCGGTCTTTATGAACTGGTCGGCTATCGACAGTGCATAGATAAACCCGGAGCACTGGTTGCGAACATCCAATGCGCCGACTGTCCGCTTCATGCCAAGGTCTCTTTGCACCAATACGCCCGGGCCCGGAAAATAATAATCAGGGCTCAGGGTAGCGAATACAATGAAGTCGATATCTTCTTTGTCCAGCCCGGCACGCTCCATGGCAATTTTGGCAGCCTTAACACCCATGGTTGTCGTGGTATCGCCATCGCCTTTTACCACATGCCTTCTTTCCTTTATGCCTGTCCGTTCCTGGATCCACGCGTCATTGGTTTCCATTATTTTAGAAAGGTCATCGTTGGTCACCACATTGTTGGGGACATAATACCCCAGGCCGGTTATTTTTGAATGATACATAGGATCTTGATCGTTTTAATAAAAAGTATAGTGTAAAAATAAACATTCCTTAAAAAGGAAAAGGCAAAGTTGGGGAAATTTTAGGGAACGGTAAATTTTAATTGTCTTGTTTAAAAAGCGGTTAGCACTGTAACAAACATATCATTATCTTCGACTTATTGAAAAACAAACCATCTCTATGAAACCATTCTGCCATTTATTGCTTTTCCTGCTGACGACACTGACGACCATTGGACAGGAAAACCTTACCTACCAAAAACCACCAAAGGAAATACTCGAGCTTGTCGATGTGCAAAGGGCGCCATCGGTATCGATGGACAGCAGGAATACGAAAATGCTGTTCCTGTACCGCAATGCCTACAAGACCATCGCCGACCTTTCGGAAGACGAACTGAAGCTGGGCGGGCTGCGTATCAATCCCAAAGCTAATATATCGAGCACCGTTACCTACACAAACAACCTGAAATTCAAAAAGCTGAAAGACAGGGAACCAGTACAGGTAATGGGACTGCCGCAAAACCCGAAGCTGGCCAATTTTGCCTGGTCGCCGGATGAAATGAAAGTTGCCTTTACCAATACTACAGCTACAGGTGTGGAGGTCTGGCTACTGGACCTTGCCACATTACAGGCAAAAAAACTGACAGAAGCTATAGCCAATGCGAACATAGGCAACCCGATCAGCTGGTTCAGGGACGGGAACGCCCTGTTGGTACGGATGCTCCCGAAAAGCAGGCAGCCGCTTATCAATACGGCTAACACTATACCTGCCGGGCCTACGGTAACTATGAGCGATGGCACCAAAGCACAGAACCGCACCTATCAGGATCTTTTGAAAAACAAAAATGATGAGGCTAATTTTGAAACGCTTACCACATCGGAGCTGCACAAAGTTTCCCTTGACGGAAAAAGCGCTTTATGGAAAGAGGCCGCCATGTACAGCGGGATAAGCTTTTCGCCCGATGGGAATTATGCATTGATTACCACCATCCACAAACCGTTCTCCTATATTGTTACGCTGGAGCGCTTTCCCACTACGAGCACACTGTATGACGTTTCGGGCAAGATGCTGAAGGTTTTCAATGAAAAGCCGCTGATAGAAGACATGCCGAAAGGCTTCATGGCTACCGAAAAAGGAAAAAGGGGTATCAGCTGGAGGGCAGATAAGCCTGCTACTATTGTGTGGGCCGAAGCGCTCGATGGCGGCGACCCAGCGATTGAAGTGCCATTTCGCGATGAGCTTTTCGAGCTGCCTGCTCCGTTCAGCCAGGCACCTAAGAGCCTGGTAAAAACCGTTAACCGCTTTTCGGGATTAACCTGGGGCACCGATAACCTGGCCCTAATAACCGACAATTGGTGGAACACCCGCAATACCCGTACTTATATCTTCAACCCTTCGGATGCGTCGCAAAAGCCGGAGATCATTTTTGACAGGAATTACCAGGATACCTACAGTGACCCCGGAAGTTTTGACACGAAACGCAACCAGTGGGGCCGCAATGTGCTGAATATCGAGAATGGCAATGCTTACCTTATCGGCGACGGCTTTACAGACAAAGGGCAGTTCCCATTCATCGACCAGTTTAACCTTGCTACCAAAAAGAAAACAAGGCTGTACCAGTCGAAATATACAGACAAAAAGGAATCACTGGTGTCTTTGGTCGATGCCAAAAAAGGCGAAGTGCTGGTACAATTGGAATCGAAGAACCAGTACCCGAATTATTACCTCATTAACTTCAAAAAGAAAAGCGCGCCTCTGGCTGTGAGCTTCTTTGAAAATCCGTTCAAAAAAATAGAGAACGTCAGCAAGGAGCTTATCAAATACAAAAGGGCCGATGGGCTCGAGCTGTCGGGTACGCTATACCTTCCGGCAGGCTACGACAAGAAGAAAAAAGAAAAGCTGCCGCTTATCATGTGGGCCTATCCGGCTGAATTTAAGGATAAGAACAGCGCTTCGCAAAGCACCTCGAACCCGAATGACTTTACCTATCCGAATTATGGGTCGCCGGTATACTGGGTGACGCGCGGCTATGCGGTACTGGACGATGCCTCGTTTCCTATCATCGGAGAAGGAAAGGAAGAACCTAACGATACTTTTATTACCCAGCTTGTTGCCGATGCCAAAGCCGCCATCGATGCTGTGGATGCCCTTGGCTATATAGACAGGAACCGCGTAGCTGTGGGCGGTCACTCGTATGGCGCCTTTATGACAGCCAACCTGCTCACGCATTCCGACCTGTTTGCTGCCGGTATCGCACGAAGCGGGGCATATAACCGCACGCTTACACCTTTTGGTTTCCAGAGTGAGGAACGCAACTACTGGGAAGCGCCGGAGGTGTACAATACGATGTCGCCGTTCATGCATGCCGACAAAATGAAAACGCCATTGCTGCTTATCCATGGTGAAGCCGACAACAACTCGGGCACCTTCCCGATGCAGAGCGAGCGTTATTTCAATGCGCTGAAAGGTTTTGGGGCTCCGGTGCGTTTCGTTCTGCTGCCAAAAGAAAGCCATGGCTATTCGGCTATTGAAAGTATACTGCACCTATTATGGGAACAGGACCAGTGGCTGGAGAAGTATGTGAAGAATAGGGTTGTGAAGTAGATTATTGGATTTTTAGACTTTTAGATAATAGATGAAAGACAGCCCGTACAATTGTGCGGGTTTTGTTTTTTAGTTACTTTCGCCGTAAAATCAAGTTATGAAAAAAATATTCCTGATTGCCTTGTTTAGTATTTGTACAAATGTATTATTTGCACAGGAAGAAAAACAGAAGAGATCCGAAGACACTGTTTATGCTCATGTGCAGTTACAGCCGGAATTTCCAGGTGGAATGAAAGCTTTTTATAAATATATTTCGGATAATTTTAAGCCAAACAAAGGTGGTAAGATGCTGGTAACTTTTGTTGTTGAAGCTGATGGCAGCGTAACAGAAGTAAAAATAGTTAAAGGCATTAATGCAAAGTGGGATAAGAAACTATATAAAATTATTGAAAACAGCCCGAAATGGGAACCCGGTTCCCAGGATGGTAAACCAATAAGGGCGAGTTATAGGCTCCCTCTTACCATAAACCTGAATTGATCTTCCAAACGCATTCCTATACATTGGTTTTTATACTAATTTTGGCTCCTCAAATAACTAATATGAAACAATTATTCTTTGCCGCTATTTTCACTTTTTTTGCTCTAAACTATGTCTCTGCACAAGAAACCAAGCCATTAAAAACTACTGATTATTCTTTAGTGACAAATGACGAGTTACAAACAAAACCTGAATTTCCAGGTGGGGTAAGTGAATTTTATCAATATATCATTGATAATTTCAAGCCTGAAAGTAAACTGAAAGGTGTTCAAAAATTATATGTATATTTTGTAATTGAAAAAGATGGGAGTATAAGTATTGTCAAAATACTAAAAGGACTAGATGAAAAAAACGATGAAAATTTAATAAAAGTCATTCAAAACAGTCCTAAGTGGAGTCCCGGCATACAAAATGGCAAACCAGTACGTGCCAGCTTCAACCTGCCTTTGACTATAAATTTCAAATAATCACCCAAAAGCATTCCTGTCCACCGCCAGTGTTACTTCAGAATTTATTTCGAGTTCCTTATAATGCTCAAAGAAAATAACCTGCCTCCCTAACGCTGCTTTCACAAGGTAGCGATTCCCTTTAAAATAGCATTGCTTTACAATCACTGCCAATGGTCCGCCCTGCATGATCTTTAACTGGTGCGGATAAATAAGTACGGTCTCATCAGGCTTCTGCGTAAGCGTAAGCAGCTCAAGCTTTATCTCATTCACTTCACCAAAAAGCGATGCTGTGTATTTGTCTTTGGGGTGGTAATAAATTTCGCGGGAAGGCGCTTTGTCTAAAATACGCCCGCTTTTAACCACTATCGTTTCATCGGCAAAAGAAAGCGCGTCAGTACTGTCGTGCGTGGCAACAATAACCGTGATTCCTTTTTTCTTCAGGTAGGCAAAAAGGTTCCTGCGCAGTGCGTTCTTCCTGAAATTATCAATATGGCTGAAAGGCTCATCCAAAAGCAGCACCTCGGGTTCGAGAGCCAGTACTTTCGCCAGGGCTATGCGTTGCTGCTGCCCTCCGCTCAGGTACTTGGCATTTACATTGGCAAACTCGCCCATCTCTACAATATCAAGGAGCTCGGCAATGCGCTTTTGCTTTTCACCCAGATAAAAGTTGGAAAGAAAACTGCCCACATTTTCGGCAGCGGTAACAAAAGGCATCAGGTCGAAATCCTGTGCCAGGTATTTCATGTACGGCATTCCGGGAATAAGGTTGTGCTTTGGCCCTGTAACAACTTCCCCTTTATAAGTGATCTCCCCCTCATTGAGGTCGTACAGCCCGTAAATAACTTTAAGCAATGTACTTTTTCCACAGCCACTCTCGCCTATTACGGCGATATTCTGCCCTTTTTTGACTGTAAAACTGAGGTTGTGCAATATGGTTTTGTCGGTATAACCAAAGGAGATGTTCTTAACTGCAAGCATTTGCCGGTGACTGTGTTTATTTTTTTTATGCAAAAATATTCAATTCATTTCATAAGATTGCCGGGTTAACAAAATAATAAGGGCGCATAATAGTATGCGCCCTCACCAATCTAACCAATAAAAATAAACAAACTCTATATCAGCGACTTATCTTTTTCATAACAATTAATCCCTTATCGCTGTATTCTTTATAATATATTTACGCAAAATTTACAATTAGGGTTTTTGTTCCCGACCGTGTTTTACAACTATATTATATACGAACGCATGAAAAAGCTACTTTCTTTATCAGCACTTTTACTATCTTTATCCGCCTGGTGCCAAAAACCGCATGACCAATATTCCCTGGAAGCGGGTTACGGCATGGGCATTTCCGGACATCCAACTACTGTTGGCTTTGCACATTATGAAGTGGGTTTCCGTTATATGGTCGATGAATTCTGGGGGATAAAATTCGATTTTGGGTCAGACAGTTTCCGTATGGACGATAACCCGGAGCTTGGATCCGACTATAAAAGATATTCCTTCCAGGGGGTGCATAACCTGGGACGTACGCTAAATATCGCAAATACTGCAGGCAGTAACATTAACCTGCTGGCGCACGGAGGACTGGGTTATTCTTCGTTGACATCGGTTACGCGCGGGGGAACTGACAATATCGGGAACGTGATCATCGGGCTTACGCCGCAGCTCCGTCTGGGCAAATCGCTGGCTCTTACCCTCGATACTTCTTACATCCTGAATTTTACCCAGCACTATAATTTTGACGGCCAACACCCGGCCAGGCCTGAGCATACCAGCCTCAAATCATTTACCGGCCACCTCTTCACAGCATCCGTGGGGTTTACTTTTTATTTTGGAAAGAACGGGTCCGATGCGGACTGGAGATAAAAAAAGCCATCCAGGAGGACGGCTTCTTTAGAATATATTTCGACTGCTTATTTTGCAAGCAGCAGGTTTGTAAGCTTGATATTACCTGTATTTACAAGGTCTACTATATAAACGCCAAGGCCAAAACGCGATCCATCAACACTGGTACAGAACTTTGCCGGTGTTTCTTTCGGCTGCTTTACATTTACCTTTACCTTCTCTGTCCTTGCAACGGGTATTTTTTTTGAGGCCACAGTTACATTCGATGCCTTCTCGATATTAGGCGGCGCTATGTGGTCTGCAGTATTAGCCAATGCCGTCGCTCCGCAGGCCAGGATAAAAAAGGTAAATAAAAGCTTTTTCATAGTTCAGTTGTTTTGGTTGGTAATAGTAATCGGTTTGTTTTCAGCCCTAAAGATAATAAAAACATATTATCCTTTTAGCCATGCTTCCCTTATTTTTGCTTTAGAGGCATCGGTTGCGTGGTAGCCTTCCATCTCTTCCATAGGCATTTTCACAGCCCCTTTGAGTACCTGCTCCTTGCCATCGCGCTTAATTTTAACGTTTATCGGGTCGCCATCTTTCCAACCCATGCTGATCTCGATCATGTCGTAGATATTGTCAAGATTGTAAGGCTTATCGTTAACGGCCAGGATCACATCGCCACCTTTTATTCCCAGCGTATTCATAAAGTCGTTAAGCTCTATATTCGGGATAACCACAATCTCCTTAGCGGCATTTACTGTGATGTAAGGCGTTTCCATATTCTTAAGGAACGGTATGCCCGGCTTTTTCACCATGGTTTTGGTAACGCCCACCTTGGCAAAATAATCGTCATAGTTGATAGGTGTAGTACCTGCCACATAGGTTTGAAGAAACTTACCTACTTCAGGATAAGTCAGTTCTGTGATCTTTGCAAACAGGTCGGCATCGTTAAACGGCTTACTGCTTCCGTACACTTTAGAAAGGTCCCTCATCAGGCTCAGGATACCCCTTTCGCCATTGCTGCTCTCCCGCATTTGGATATCGATGCACATTGCGATAAGCGCACCTTTAAGGTATACATTGTAATAGGCATCTTTGTACGGCTTCTGCAATATGTTCTTACTCATATTGGTGAAGTTCATCGTATCGTCAAAATTTTTCGACTGGGCTATTTTTTCGGCAATTCTTGTAAAAAAGTCGTCTTCGGTGATAAGCCCCTGGTTTACCTGGAACAGGTTCGCAAAATATTCGGTAACACCTTCATACATCCAAAGGTGCTCGCTCATTTTTGGCGTGTTATAATTGAAGAAGTGTATCTCTTTGGAGTGTACGCTCAATGGCGTAACGATGTGGAAGAACTCGTGCGAAACCACATCCTTCAATGTAGATTCCAGCTGCTCCATTGGCATAGCTTCGGGCATTACCACAGTGGTTGAAGTCGTGTGCTCCAATGCGCCATAGCCATGGGCATCGGTTCCCGAGCCATCAGTAAGATATAAGAGCACGCTGTATTTTTTAGTACTGTTTATCGGGCCGAGGAATTTCTTTTGGGCACGCATCATCTTTTCCATTTCCGGGGTGATGGCTTTTGCAGTTACTGCACCGGTTGGCGAATATACCGCGATAAGTATCTCCATACCATCAACGGTAAACGTAGTATAATCCGGTTTCGAGTACATGATCGGGTGGTCAACCAGGTCAGGGTAGCGTGGCGAGTTGAACACATCAACTTCATTGCTTGCATTGGTATCTACCAAAGACGTTGCTCCCCACAATGTCGCAGGGTGCGTCACGGTAAGCTGGTAAGGGAGTTCGCCTTTATCGGCAAAGTAGCCTATGAACCCGTGTATGTTCAGTACAAAATTTTCATTGGCTTTGATATTGGTACCTGCCGGCGAAAAGATCTCGTGTGTGCCTTCAATGTCGTAGGTATCGTTTACAAGGTAGGTCACCTTTGCCAGTTTTTTCGCGCCTTGTATCGTCCAGGAATTATCGTCGGCTTTAGCTACGGTAAGCTCTTTTCCTTTGCTGTCGTAGGCCTTAAAATTTTCTATGTACTTGCCATAATTGTCTTCCGAATAGGTTCCCGGAACGATCTTAGGGATAAAGAAAGTAGTGGTTTCGGTGTCAAAGGCAGGCGGGGTCACGGTCACCATAACCTTGTCGTCTTTTACATCTTTAAGGTCTATAGCAACCTTTATATCCTTGGCTTTCTGGGCAAAAGCAGCAGTGCTTAGCGTTAGTGCCAAAGCAAGCATACCTGTGAATTTTCTCATTTTTTAGATTTTGATATACCAGTAAGTCGATAAAACCTGTGTTTTGTTACAGTATAATGTGGATTTTAATAAAAACTTTTTTGACAATTATAATTCTGTACACATTTTGAAGATGTCATTTATGAATAATTCCTCACCCCCGACCCCTCTCCCAAGGAGAGGGGAGCGAGACGTGCCGATAGTACGTTTAAAATAATGCCTGCTCGCTCGTGGAGTCTATGGCTTTGCGGAGCAGAAAAGTAATTATTTCACCTGCTTCAATATCCATGTGGCTATTTCATTCAGTGCCAGAGGTGAGAACGTTTGTTCTATCTCGCCATATTCTGATGGCGATCCGGTTTTACTTTCCTGGAACAGGTGGTTGAGGCCGGGCAGCAGTTTGGTAGTCACTTTCTTGTTGCCGCTTTTCTGCGCAGCCCTTTTTATGGCATCAAGGTTGGCTGTAGGGGCCACCTGAAGGTCTTTTTCGCCATTAATCGCTAATATAGGGCATTGCACTTTTTCGAGTGCAGGCCCCGGATTGTAGCGCACAAAATTACTGTACCACGCCGATGCCAGCTCGTTTACCTGCACATCGATGTATTGAGCCACCTGGTCTTTTGGTACGCCCTTCGATATAAAAAGCGGTTTCAGTTCTTTATCAAAAATGGTCTGCAGCCTCGCTTTTAAGGTATTGGTATCGGCTTCTTCCTTAATGGCATTATACAGCTGCTTGTTGATTGCGCCCAGTTTTGTAAGTTCTTCCTCGGGCATGCCATTGGCTTTGCCCATCATGTAATTTTGCAGCAGCATAAGCTCATCGCCCGGAATCGCCGTACCGGCCATTAGCACTATAAACGCCACATCGGGATTTTTGGAAGCTACCATTGGAGCTATCGTTCCGCCTTCACTATGCCCGGCCAGCCCAATTTTATTTTTATTTATCTCTTTTCTCGTTTTCATGTATCGGAATGCGGCTTCGGCATCAGTGGCAAAATCTTCGGAAGTCGCCCTGGCAAAAGTACCCTGCGAACTTCCGGTGCCTCTGTCGTCATAACGCAAAACAGCAATGCCATGTTTGGTGAGGTAATCTGCCAGCACCAGAAACGGTTTGTGGCCCAGTAGTTCCTCATCGCGGTTTTGCTGTCCGCTTCCGGTTATGAGCACAACCACCGGATAGGTTCCCTCTTTTTTCGGAAGTGTCAGTGTGCCGGCCAGTGTGATGCCTGCTTTTTCATTTTTAAAAACCACATCTTCAGTATAATACGGATATGGTTTTGCAGGCTCCTGCGGGCGCACTTTTGCCTTTACCTTTACTTCCTCACGGCCCAAGTCGAGCGGGATCGGGTAGCTGTTTTGTGTAAACGTGCCTTTAAAAACATTGTTTTCCAGTGTACCCTTATAATCTATTCCTGCGGCGGGAATGCCAAATGCCAGGATATTACTTTCAAAGAAAATGTCTGTTACCGGTATGGGCTTTGGGCTTTGCTCGGGCACAAGCATGGTAGCCGTATAGGTACCTGTTTCAGTTTTACTTATATCGATAGTTACGCGAAGCTCCCCACCGGGAAAGGTAAGCAGTCCATGCCACGGACCGGTGATATCCTGTGCAAAAAGAGTTACAGAAAGGAATAACAGCAGTAGAGCTAATGCTTTTTTCATTGAGGTAAATTTTGATAAAGGTAACAATATGAATGTAGAAGTTTTGCCATGAACCGTACAAATTTCACGATTGATTTATGATCCACCGGTATTGCCTATAATAAAAAACTCCCATTACGGGAGCTATATATCAAAATTTATTCCTGATGTAGTATTTGGAATCCAGGTCATCGTCTTCAATAACATTGATCTGCGGCATCGGTTTTGGTTTTTTGGCTGCGGTCTTTTTTTTCCACAATTCAAAATTATCATTCGATAACTGCTTTCGCATTATCTCGGTCACTTCTTTTTCAGCCAGCCCGAAAATTTTCTTTATTTCCTCGAAAGGCTTTCTTTCTTCCTGGGCAAGCGTTACTATCCTTGCTATCGCTTCCCTGTCCAGATCCGGACGGTTACTCTTTTTCATCAGATGAAAACATTAAATCAGGTAATTAAGTAAATGTTTAAGATTCGTTACTCAATATTACTAAAAAAACTGATTGAATCGTAAAACTCAATGTTATTTTTAAATTTTTTGAAAAGTAGAAAATTTACAATAGCTTAAAGAGCATTATTTTGAAAAACATTCAATAATGAATATAGTTTATACCGAAAGTACAAGGTTTTTGGATTTTCAGATTTAGCAAAATCAAGGTGATTCTTTGGTAACAACCCAGACAGATTTTAAAAACACAATTGTTCGGAAGACTATCTGTGAGCGAAAAGCAACAGGTTCTTCCATTTCGAACGGAGCTTGCGGAGAGAGAAATCTCAGGAATTACCGTAAATACGTTGAGATTTCTCCTTCGTCGAAATGGAAGATCACACCTTAATGCCATCCTATTTAAACTCTTCCGAACAATTGTATTTTAAAAACCTGACAAGCCTGGAAAGCTGGGGCTTCGGATCGGATTACGTATACAGCCACGCCCAGTAAATAAGCGCTAATTGCAGCGGAAGCCTTAACAACAGCAACCATTTCGGCAGGCCCATACCGGCCTTGTCATTAGTATACATATAAATATTCGCCGGAAAAACGGCAACTAACAGCAGTATCAGCCCCCATGCAGCAATGTGTGAAAGTTGGGGGAAACAAAGCAATATTCCCAAAATAACCTCAGCCGCTCCGCTTATTATGTTCAACAGTTTCGGTGCAGGCAGTGTTGGAGGTATCATTCGTACATAGAGGCGCGGCACCCTGAAGTGGTTCAGGCCGGCGAGAATATACAGGGATGCCATCAGGTAAAGGTGCCAGGCTAAAGCCATACGTGTTGTTTACCCAAAGTTAGGGATTATACCGTCTTGGGTTGGAATTTACTGCAATAAAATGTTCTTTTTTCCTTTCTTCTTCAAAATAAAAATAAACCGTAGCCCAGCTATGCTTGATTTTTCTTTTTTGAAGAAAGAAAAAAATTTTAATTTTCTTTTACAGCGAATTCCAATCCAAAACGGTATTATTTCTGTCCCGGCATTTTTATGTTCATCAGTACGATAGCGCCGAGTATAAGCGCTATGCCCAGCCATTGCAGGAGGTTTACCTGTTCGTGCAATATTACATAGGCCATAGTTACCGAAACAGGAAGCTCGAGCGACGAAACGATGCTGCCAAGCCCAAGCCCCGTACGCGGGAAACCCGCATTCAGGAGTATCGGTGGGATGATGGTACCAAAAAGTGCCAGCACCAGCCCCCAGGTGAGGAATATTTCAAAATTGAATGTGCCCGGCCAGGTAAAAGCGGTAAAGCCCAGCACGATCACCGCCCCGCCCATCAGCATAAACAGGCTTCGCTGTGCCGATGATACATGAGTAGCTATAGTATTGCTCGTAAACATGGTCGCCGTAAACGATGCCGCCGCCAAAAGTCCGAAAAATATTCCTGTTATATTCAGCGCTTTTGTGTTATAAATGAGGTTAGCTGCTAAAACTGTACCAACGAGAACTATGCCGACTGACGCTAATTTTATTGCCGAAGGGAATTTCTTAGCTATGATAGCTTCCAGTAACACACTCATCCAAACGGTCTGCATTAGCAATACGATACAGATCGAAACAGGGATTTTAAAAAAAACAGCCAAATAATAAAATACGCTGGTAAAGCCCATAGAGGTTCCCGCCACAATAAGCTGGAGCCTGTTTTTAGGGGATGCCTTAACGACCGTATCGCCTTTTTTGGCCTTTTGGAATATATTGATAAGCAGCATTCCCGCTATCCCGAGCAATATCTGCGATGCCGTAACTTCGGCAGTAGTATAGCCTGCAATATAAGCCTTCTTTACAAACGTGGCCAGCATCCCATAGCTGGATGCACCCATGCCTACCAGTACAACTCCCTTTAAAACATTATTTTTTACCATTTTGCGAAAATTAAAAAGCGGGCAAAGATATTACTTAGGATTTAATCGCCGGTTAAAATCGGGTATTCTTTTTATTTATATTTGGCAGGAATACTATTATCACTAAATGAAAAATATAATTGCTTTACTCGTTCTGGCTCTCAGCTTATCTGCAAATGCCCAGCAAAAAAAATATTTTGATAAAGACTGGAAGGAAACAACCCAGGCTTCGGCATCTTATTACCGGATTTCAAAAAAAGAGAACGGGCTTTACCTTATAAAAGATTATTTCATAGACGGCCACCCGCAGTTTTCAGGGTATTCATCTATTGAGAACGACCCGCTGAATTTGCAGGGCAAAGCCACATGGTATTACGATAATGGTGCTGTTGAGCGTGAAGGCTTTTATAAAGAGAACAATCCGGACGGTAAGGTTACCTCCTACTACCCTAACGGCAGCAAGATGGACGAAACGGAATATGCCAACGGAAAGCGCAACGGCTATTTCAAATCTTATTTCCCTACCGGCGAAATTTATTTTGAGGCATTTTTTGCTGACGATAAATATGAAGGAAAGTATGTAATATATGAATCGCCGTCGGTAAAAAAGGAAGAGTATCATTTTAAGAACAATGTACCCGATGGCCCGTATGAAGAATACAATAACGGAAAGCTGTTTGCAAAAGGAAACGCTTCCCGGGGCTTTCAGGATGGCGTGTGCATTGAGAACTTTTACCGGAATGAAGACAAGTTGCGCAGGAAATATACCGTGGTAAATAAATTGCTTGACGGTACTTATACTGAATACAATCTGGACGGAACCGTAGCTTCGACAGGTGAATTCAAAAATGGCAGGGCAGTGTCTTTTGAAGGCAAGTCGCTTGGCGTTGTGAACGGCAGCCTGGTCAGCTCTAAAATGGAACTGAAAAAAGGAATAGAGAACTGGAAAATTTACCGGGACGGGAAACTTATACTGGAAGCCTTTTATGACGAAGGCTTTAAGACCGGCCTGTGGAAAGTATACACTTTTGACGGAAGCCGACTATACCAGACACGCGACTATACCAACGCCAATTGTTTTGTACAATACCTACAGGGCGCAAAGGAAAATCATACCACATCCCTTCCGCTGGAAAAGAGGTTTATGGGAGATGCCGACATGATAAGGGATCATGAATGTGATAGCATAATAATAAAAGATATGGTGAAAAGATCGGAAGATGAAAACGACGACCTCCACCCGTTTTACCACCAAAAACCCTATGAGCGCCCTGCTAAAAAAGGCACTGCAGACGAATCGACTTACCTGCGTCCCGGCAGGCTAAAAGACAACATTGATTATAAAGAGCCTGCGCGGGCAAAAGATTTCCTTTCAAAAAATAACTGTACCGATAATTTTGATGAAAAATTTCCGGATGTCACCAAATGCGAAAGGAAATTTGACGGCACGACTTTTAAAGTTTTCACTTCCAATGATAAAGACACCCTTACCAAACTGAAAGGACAACTGAAGCCTGCGGAAAACGAGGTGCTGTTCTTTTACCAGACCTTTGAGGAAAGGTTATATAAAAAAGGGGAAACTGCAGAACGAAGGTATATGGGCTTTAGTACTACCGAAACGATAAAAGTGGCTGTCAGGAACCAGATAATCAAACCCTGGTACATCATAAAAATATTGGAGCATGAATTTTTCACTATCGAAGACTTTTCAGGTTCCGATGCCCATAGTGTTCTTGTTAAAGAAATAGGTGAATAAGCATACTAAGACTTTCTCTTTAGAGTTATCAGGTAATACAACCTTACCTATATGACCCGATTTATTTCCATCCTGTTCTTCGGGCTGATCAGCTGCATCAACGCCACAGAGACCGAGCCCGCAAAAGACTATACTTCAAAGCATACCGAAGCGCTGGCTTACTGCAAGAAGCAAAAATTCAATGAAGATTATTACTTCCTGATCGACATGAGCGTGCACTCGGGCAGGAACCGCTTTTATGTGTACGACTTTAAGCAGAAAAAGATAACCGACAGCAACCTCGTGACCCACGGTAGCTGCGACATGCTTGCCGATAATGACGAGAAATACGACAAAGTGAAATTCAGCAATGTTGACGGAAGCCATTGCACTTCATCCGGCAAGTATAAAATAGGCAAGCGCGACTATAGCTCGTGGGGCATCAAGATAAAATACTGGCTCAAGGGGCTGGAAAAAACAAACAGCAATGCCGAGGCGCGGGTTGTGGTGCTACACTCGTGGACAGCAGTTCCCGACACGGAAGTCTATCCGCACTATGCGCCTTTAAGCTGGGGTTGCCCCGCAGTGTCGGATAACTTCATGAAAAAACTTGACGCAAAGCTCCAGAAAACAGAAAAGCCTGTTTTACTTTGGATTATTGACTGACACTATCTGTCTGCACTCCTTCCATTTCGAACGGAGCCTGCGTAGAGAGAAATCTCAGGGATAATTTGAGATTTCTCCCCGCGGTCGAAATGGAAAACCGTACAATATGAGATATGCACATTCCATTTCGAACGAAGCTAGCGGAGAGAGAAATCTCAATTTAAATACTTAAAACAACCCTTTCAGTGCCGGGTTCTTTATACCTATCTGCGAAGGGTCAAAACTGAATTTATCTTTTAAAAGGCTGGCATACACACTACGGAAATCGGTTTCATACCTCAAGTCGCCGTTGTCAAGGTCTTTAAGGTTGGGGTTGCTGCCGAGTATCTTGCCTTTGTTCTTCCCGCCAATGACGAACATTGGGGCGGCTGTACCGTGGTCGGTGCCTTTACCGTTGTCTGCCACGCGCCTGCCGAATTCTGAAAATATGACCAATGTTACCTCATCGAGCTTTTTAGCATGCTTAAGGTCGTTATAGAAGGCAAAAACCGCATCGTTCACTACCGCGAGTTTAGAGGCCTGCCCTTCCAGCTGGGCATGGTGGGTATCAAAGCCATTCAGTGATGTATAGTATACTTTGGAATTGAGCCCGCCTTTTACCAGCTTGGCTATCCATTCCATATTTCTTGCAAGTTCTGTTTTCGGATAGGCCACATCGGATGGTGCGGCTTTTTTCAAAGCGGTCTGTATCGCATCCGACCCTCCGGCAATAGACCCTGCGATCTTCCGGACAAAATCAAGCTGTGGGTTATCAGACAGCTTAATGCTTTTCTCCTCGCTTTTCGACTTCAGGTCGTTGCGGTAGGTAACTGTAAGCGTGTTTGGCTCAATTCCCCTTAATGCAAGATTGTCTATGCTGTCTGCATTTATGGCTGCTGTAGGATGGTGTTCTTTATAGTGGGCATCGAGAAACCGCCCCAGCCAGCCTTCGGTAAGGTGCTTGTTAGCATCCGAAGCGGTCTGCCATATTTCCTGGCTCCTGAAGTGGGAATGGTCGGGCTCGGGGTAGCCCACATTTTGGATTACCGACAAATGTCCCTGCTGCTGTATGGCCGCAAAGCTTTTCAGTGACGGGTGAAACGCCATACCGCCACCGACATTCAGCACCTCGTTTTTGGAAAGTGCAATATTGGGCCTGTAGTGGTAATACAGGTCGTCCTGGTAGGGAACAAATGTGTTAAGCCCGTCATTGCCGCCGTTAAGCTGGATAAACACCAGGCAGCTGTCACCAGCGCTAAGGTTTTCCTGCGTGGCGAATGAATACAGGAAATCGGGAAGCAAAAGTACGCCTCCGCTAAATGTCCCTGTCAGTTTGAAAAAATTCCTCCTGTTCATAACCTTCAATTTATATTAATTGGAATTCCGGTGTCTTTACCATAAAGTTGAACAAACGAAGCACCCCGTTCTCGGCGCCTTCCGCATTGGGATTAAAATCGTACCTCAGCATGGTTTCAAAATCATCCTGGAGGCTTGGATCCACCTGGAAAAGCAGCCTGTTCTTCAGTCCGGCTATTATTTGCTTATTATCGCCCTTTTTGTCCCAGTCCAGCTTTATATTGAATTTTTTAGGCGCTGCACCTGCGTCCAGCCCAAAAACGCTAAGCAGCCTTTTGTCTATAATAGTATTTTTGCAAAGCAGGTCGGCAACATTCTGGCGCTGAAGGTAGATCTGGGTGGCAAGCCAGTAGGTCCCGCCATTCCAGCCTTTTACATTAGGCTGGTTAAAAAGGTCCATCCCCTGCCCTTTAGCAAACTGTGCGACCATTTTGCTGTCTATTTCTTTAATATCCAGCTCATCGAGAAGTTGTAAAACGAATACCAAGGGGTCTTTTATTTTTGAGCCGGCTGTTGGCTTATCAAATTCCTCTGTGAATATCTTCAGCAGGAAAGGCTTTATCTCATAATCCTGTTCCCTGAGGTAATCGCCATAATATTTTACAAGGTTTTGGGGCGGATTATCGTAAATGAACCACTTCAGTACTTTTTCCGTGATATGGTACGGGGCATTTTTTTGTTGGAAGATAATGTCAACCATTTCATCTGCCTTAAAGTTCCCTTTTTTTCCAAAATATTCAAAGGGCTCATTATTTTCAGACGCAGGACGGTAAGCTGCCTTCGTGTCCCCTATCGTGAGGCCGGCAAGTCCCATTGCCCCGTTCTTAATATCCTGTTCGGTGTAATTACCTATCCCGATGGTAAACAACTCCAGCAGCTCGCGGCTAAGGTTCTCATTGTATTTACCTTTAATGTTGCTGCTGTTGTCAAGGTACTTGATCATCATGTTGGTATATAGCACTTTTTTAGTAAGTTCCCGGAAGTTCCCGAAAGCATTTTCCCGTAATACCATATTGTGTGTGTACACCCAGTAATTCACCCGTATCTTGCCAAAAGTGGCTACAAAATGATTGTGCCAGAAAAGCACCATTTTTTCAAGCAACGGAAATTCATCCTTCCGCATTTTATCTATCCACCAGGCTTTGAGTTCCAGATTGACCCGCGTTTCCTCCAGGCGGGCTTTTTTTCCTGCCTCAGCATTCCCCTTCAATTTCTTTCCGGCGGTCTTGATCTCGTCCGGGGTTTTAGGCAGATTTGCAATGAAAGCAGGGACTGTCTTATCCGGCTTTTGGGCAAAGGACTGCTCCACAAAATGCTTTATACCGTCGTTCTTTATTTTGGCAGCATGCCTGCCGTTGAATCCGAGGCGTAGTGACCAGAGTGTCTGAGTATCCATAGTATTTCGTTTTATGGCTAACCGTTTGGGATTAGACTGTCAAAAAGTAAAAAAGTTTACAGCAGTTATTTATTTTTTTCTGCTTCGTCCAAAAGGTCGCTTAAATGTACCCGGAGCGCTTTCACCGAAATGCTGATTTCCCAGAAAGAAACCGCCAGCGAAGTGAGGAGCAGCAAAAGGCTTAGCCCGAATATGTAGGCGCCCCAGTCCATGATCCCTCCAAAGAGCAACGCCATGGCAAAAACCGAGAAGAACAGGCTCAGCACACCATACATCTGCATGTGGCGGATAAGCGTAAGGCGCAGATTTAGGTTTTTTATCTCCACCAAAATACTTTTATTACGGTTTTGCTCATAGCTTGATTTAAGTCCGCGAACGATAGTCGCAATGGTCAGGAACCGGTTAGTGTAAGCAAGCAATATGAGTGATGTAGCTGAGAATAACAGTGCTGGGGTTTCTATGGGGAGGGTCATATAGCATTAATTCTTTTTTGTTATTAGGAGCTCGATAATTATTCGTTCAAAGATTTCTATTATTTTTAGCAGCGAATTTTCTTTTTGAATTAAAATTCTATAATTATGGGTAATTAAATTTCTCAAGGCGTATATCTTATCAGAAAAATTATTTTTTTTAGTACAATTTTTAAGTCATTAAGCAAAAAATCGCATTCTTCACTAAATTCTTGTTTCAATTTATTATCAATATCACAATTAGTAAAAATTGAATTTATTAATTCTCTTTCTGTGGATATAGTTGACATACTTTCCTTTAAATCATTTTTAGATATTTCTTTTTTCGTATAATTATCGAGAAGTTGATCAAACTGTTTATTAAACTCTTCTTCTATAAATCCTTCAATAATTTGATAAAGCAAAATAAATCTTACAACCACATTATCTGTCTGTAAAAGGTGGTCTCTAAATAATGAATATATAAAACTATTAGATTCAATCTTAAAATTAGAAGGCCTTAAGGTTAACCTACTTTGCTTAATACGCATTTTTTTTACTAAATGTGCTTTGTCATATACCGGTTTAGATTGATTTTCTCTCAAGATATATCCAAAATTATAAAGTGATAATATTGAGCTAGAAATATCAAAACCAGATTGTTCTACAGTAGGATTGTGGAGGATACAAATTGAATTACAGTTAAAAATTTCTGACAATCTAAATATATTTTCACCATTATTTGAATATAAAATCTCCTTATCTAATTCTAACAATTTATAATAAGCCATCGTTTTATATTCTCTTAGATGTCTATAACTTTCTTCATCGTAATTAATATCAGAAGTTTCTAAAATTGAAAGAGGTATCATATATCCTAATCGCTCATCAAAGTCTTTCTTGTAGATTGGGAATATATCTAGTTCTGCATTTAAGTAGGGGTTTTCAAAAAGATAAATAGAAAACTTCGTTTGATCCCATTGCGAAAAATAATCAGGATAATATGGAACAGAAATTTTAAAATCACTTTTTGTTTTTAATAAAAAATGATTTTGTTCCTGAATATAATGTAAACTCTCGATTATTTCTTTTATTCCTATTTCATTTCTTAAAGTTATTGGCATCGTAATAACTATTGAGTTTTTCTTTCATACTGTTTATATGCCTCATTTATTGAAACTTCAATATTAGTATAGCCATCTGATTTTCTATCAAATAATTCTCTAAAGAAAAAATGGAAAAACATTCTTTGATCATTACCAATTTTTTTTGCAATTACCCTTATATTATCTAGTTTGGACATAAAATTATAAAAATCATCATAAATGTTCGGACTTGATAAATTTTCAATTAGGTCGTTAACATCACTAACTTTTTCTATTGATTTAAAATCAAGCAATTTGCCTAATGCTGACCCAAAGCCAGTCATCACTTGTGATTTATTAAAAATTTTCACAGCATTTTTTGCGAAAGGTTGTCCTGATAATTTTGTCTCTATATCCTCTTCATTAAAATTCCAATCTTTTGATATTTCAACCATCTTCTTCACAAATAAATGATATGTATTTAAAAACTCCAAGAATAAATCAGTACCTTGATTTTCTACGGCTAACTTTTCTAAACTTTTTATATTATCTAATATATCCACTCTGTCAATTGTCAAATAATCTCTTTCAAGATAGGACGTAAAGCCATCGATTACGTCTTTAAACTTATATTCTCCTAATTTATTCGGAGTGTCTCCATCAACTTCTTTTAATAACTTAATATCTTCCAGCCCTCCCTTGATGTAATCGGAATATATAATTTCAATCTGATGCCTACTTGACATTGGAGTTTGGCCTGTATTAAGTGTAAGCATTCTGTATAGAATGCCTAGTTTGTTAATACCCATATATATTTCAATTCTAAGTTTATTATTTAGAATTGTTTCTTTATCAGGATCACCTTTATCATTAAGCTCGTTCACCAAGTCTCTAATTGTGTATGTTCTTTGCAGACCATCTAATATTATGAGACTCTCCTTATTTTCATTAATTTTATTTAGAAGCTCTTCATCTTTATCATCATTAGTTGATTTAGCATCTACTGCTAATGCTAATACTAATGGTGGAATTACACATCCATGGCGCAAATCAGTTTTTAAAAGTTCATAAATTGATGACGATGATTTTACGCGTCTTCTCTGAAATTCATTTTTATCAAGAATATCTTTTGCTAAATTATAATATTCCGATATTGTAGTTTCAATTAAAATATTTAGAGAATCTATTCTCTTATCTAAAATTCTACCTAGGACTTTCATAATTATTATTTTTAACAATACTACAACTTTTCTTTCAATTCTTAATAAAAAAAACCTGTAGCTCTCACTACAGGTTCAATCTAATAATCTAACGATCTAAAAATCTAATAGTCTTACTTTATCAGTTCAAAGCTTCTTTTTACAAAAGCTGTAAGCTCTTCTCCCTTCAATAGGTTTTGGCTTAACCTGGCCAAGTCGAGCGCCTGTTTTACCAACGCTTCCTGGTGGGTTTTATCTTCAGTGTTGAGGATGTTGGACGACAATTCGCTATTGGTGTTCACTACAAGGTTGTACATGTCCGGGAATTTGCCCATCCCGAACATACCGCCACCGCCGCTCTGGCTCATTTCCTTCATACGGCGCATGAATTCCGGCTGTGTGATCATGAACGGTGCATCACTGCTGTCCATCGCCTCAAGCTGTACGGAGTAGCCCGATTTCGGCACAAATTCCTCGATCGTGGTTTTCAGCTTTTCTTTTTCCTCATCACTAAGCTTCGATATCTGCTCTTCGTCTTTTTTGATAAGCTTATCGATATGGTCGGCATCCACACGGGCGAACGTAAGGTTCTCGTTATCGGCTTCAAGCTTCTGGATAAGGTGCGATACGATAGGCGAATCCAATAGCATTACCTCATAGCCTTTGGCCTGTGCTGCCTCGATATAGCTGTGCTGCGCATCTTTGTTGGATGCATAAAGCACTACCAGCTTGCCGTCTTTGTCGGTTTGCGTTGCTGCCAGTTTTTCTTTCAATTCCTCAAGCGTGAAGAATTTGCCATCAACCGTTGGGTACAATACGAATGCGCCTGCTTTTTCGTAGAATTTCGGCTCGCTCAGCATACCGTATTCCAGCACGATCTTGATGTCGTTCCATTTTTGCTCGAAATCCTCACGGTTTTCTGTAAACAATGATTTCAATTTATCGGCAACCTTACGGGTAATGTAGTTGGATATTTTCTTCACTGCGCCATCGGCCTGTAAGTACGAACGCGATACGTTCAGCGGGATATCCGGGCTGTCGATCACACCGCGAAGCATGGTAAGGAATTCCGGCACGATACCCTCTACATTATCGGTAACAAATACCTGGTTCTGGTACAGCTGTATCTTATCTTTCTGCACCTGAAGGTCAGATGACAGTTTAGGGAAATACAGGATACCGGTCAGGTTGAACGGATAATCCACATTCAGGTGGATGTTGAACAGCGGCTCCTCGAACTGCATCGGGTACAGCTCGTGGTAAAACTCTTTATAATCTTCTTCCTTAAGGTCGGCAGGCTGTTTTGTCCAGGCCGGGTTAGGATTATTGATGATGTTATCTACCTCAACCTCTTCGGCTTTATAATCTTCAGGAGCATCTTCCGGGGTTGGAAGCGTTTCTGTTTTGGTGCCGAATTTAATAGGCACCGGCATAAACTTATTGTATTTTTTCAGCAATTCGCGGATACGGCCTTCTTCAAGGAACTCCAGCGAATCTTCGGCTATGTGCAGGATAATTTCAGATCCCCTCTCAATCTTGTCTGATGGCTCAAGTGTAAATTCAGGGCTGCCATCGCACGTCCAGTGTACTGCTGGCTCATCTTTGTAAGACTTAGTGATGATCTCTACTTTTTCGGCTACCATAAAAGCGGAATAGAACCCAAGCCCGAAATGCCCGATGATACCTGAATCTTTGGCAGAGTCCTTATATTTTTCAAGGAACTCTTCAGCTCCCGAAAAGGCAACCTGGTTGATGTATTTCTCAACTTCTTCGCCTGTCATACCAATACCCTGGTCGGTAATATGGATCTTTTTGCCTTCCTTATCGATCCTTACCTCAATGATCGGGTTACCGTACTCTACTTTGGCCTCGCCGATGCCGGTAAGGTGCTTTAGCTTAAGGGTTGCATCGGTTGCATTGGATACCAGCTCACGCAAAAATATCTCGTGGTCGCTGTATAGGAATTTTTTGATTAAGGGAAATATGTTCTCTACCGAAACATTGATTTTTCCTGTTGTCATAAATTAATTGTTTTAAATGTTTGCAAACAATACCGTTCAAATAAGATACCAATACTTTTTTGGCGACAAATTGTCATTTTGAAGCTTGTATTATGACATGTAATATGCCTTCAGGAACTGTTAAAGAAAATAATTTTAAGAAAAGATTAATACCGCGGGCATCCTGACATGAAAATTACATAATGCCTTTAATTTAAACAATTTTACTACAGGGCTGCCATTAAAAAAATATCTGATAAAAAAATTCCTGTTAAAAAAGCGGCACAACTTTTGTAAAGTAGCCAATAATCTCATTAACTTTATTGATCAAAACAAGAAAATCTAAACTTAAAACCTGATTAACGATTATGAAAAAATTTCTTTTTTTAAGCATGTTTGTGCTGGCACTGGCATCATGCGGCTCGCTTGATACCAAATCCCAATCGGGCCTTAAAGGCAACTGGACCATTACCAGTGTTACCTATCCAAGCTCGGATTATATTAAGGTGACGTCGTTTGACATTGCCGACTCAAAATGCTTTGAGGGCAGCACATGGAACTTTGTGTCCATGAGCAACAAAGGTACTATGAGCCTTACAAAAGCAGGATGCCCGGCCTTTAGCAGCCCTATTGTATGGACAATAACTAAAGACGGTACATTTACCCTTAAGATTACCGAAGGCGAAAAAGCCAAAAGGGTTACCGAGGGCTATTTCCTTAAAGTAAGGAATCAAACCGAGAGTTCGTTCGAGCTTGTGGACAATGTGAGCGTAGGCGGTAAGAATACAGAAGTGGTGTACCAGTTCTCTAAAATGTAATCAGTAAAACAGTAAATAAGACCATTATGAAAACAATGAAAATCTATGCTTTGGCAGCTGCTTTTATGCTAAGCATTGGCTTTACTTCGTGTGAGGCAGTTAAAAACACAAACAATACACAAAAAGGTGTAGCAATAGGCGCAGCATCGGGCGCGGTTATAGGCGGTGTGCTTGGTAATAACGTAGGCAAAGGCGGAAATACTGCCCTAGGCGCCATCATTGGTGGTGTAGTAGGCGGTGCAGCCGGTGGCCTTATAGGAAACAGGATGGACAAGCAAGCCCAGAAAATAGACCAGGCGCTTCCTGGTGCTGAGGTTGAAAGGGTGGGCGAAGGTATTAAGATCACACTTGGTGAAAACTCTGTGAATTTTGACCTGAACAAATCTACACTTACACCTACAGCCAAAGCCAACCTTGACAGGCTGGTACCTGTATTCAATGAATATCCGGATACCAATATCCAGATATTCGGGTATACCGACAGTACCGGTGCAGACGATTATAACCTGAAACTTTCTGAACAAAGGGCGCTTTCCGTAAAACAATATTTGTCAACCAAAGGCATCAGCTCTTCAAGGATAACAACTATCGGACGCGGTGAAGCCGACCCTATTGCCGACAATGCTACCAAAGACGGACAGGGAAAAAACAGGCGCGTTGAATTTGCCATTACAGCAAACGAAAAAATGGTTAATGATGCCAAAAAAGAGGCAGGCCAGTAAGCCATATAAAATCGATATTGAAAAGGCTGCCGTTTGGCGGCCTTTTTATTTGCCTAATACCTGCCTGCAACTATAATTTTTTCTTACTTTGCATAAAAATTAACGTTTGTCCTTTTATGAAAAGATTTGCCCTTATACTTTCTGCCTTTGTTTTGCTTACTGCCTGTAAAAAAGAAGCCCATGGAGATGCCAACCTCCACATTACCGGCAACATAAAAGGATTAAGCCAGGGTAAATTATACATCCAAAAAATAGTAGATACTTCCCTCGTTGCCATAGATACCATTGTAATTGACGGCAAAAAAGGCTTTGAAAGCCACCTGAAAATCGATTCTCCACAGATGCTTTACCTTTTTCTTGACAGGGGGCAAACGAACTCTGTAGATAATAACCTTCCTTTCTTTGCCGAGCCCGGCAACATGACGATAGAAAGCAGCAACGAAGAATTCTTTGCAAGGGCAAAGATCACCGGGTCTAAGAACCAAAAGATCTATGAAGATTATGTTACTATTAAAAACCGTTTCAACAATGATAACCTCGACCTGGTTAAGAAGAACCTTGAGGCTACAAGAAGCGGCAATGTAAAGCAGCTTGACAGCGTAATGGCAAAATCCGACCAGCTCCTGAAGCGCAGGTACCTTTACACCGTAAACTTTGCACTTAAGAATGCCGACCATGAAGTAGGCCCTTACATCGCGCTTTCCGAAATATATGATGCCAACATAAAATACCTTGATACCATCCGCAAAAGCATGTCGCCAAAGGTAGCCCAATCGCATTACGGGAAAATGCTGACCAAATTTGTGGCCGACAGGAAGAAGGCGGAGACTACAGAGTAAGCACCTTAACCAATACAATAAGCAATGAGAAAAAGAAGCAAAACATACCTCTACTTTTTTGTTGCAGCGCTGCTCCTGCAGCTTATCGCCGTATTAAAGTTAGTATTCGTGCCGGAAACGATTGACACATCGTTTGACATGAATATATATGACACGTACTATGTAATCGACGAATTTACCCTAATTGAGAGTGTTACCGGTATCTATTTTTTACTGGGCCTGGGATATTGGATACTTTACAGGCTTAAAAGGAGGCCAAGCATTATGCTTTCTAACATTCATGCCCTCGTTACAGTTGGCGGGCTTGCCTTCTACCTCATAGCCTCCACGGTTGCAAGTTTTATCGAAGATAATTCTTACGGCAGCTATTACCGCAATAACGATACACTATTGATACTGCTCCTTCCGCTTGTTGCCCTTGCACAGCTGTTGTACGTTATCAATATCGTTATCGGGATACAAACGCCCTACCACAGGCACAGGCGCAGAAAAACAGAATACTGATATGAAAAAGCTATTGCCCATATGCTTCCTGTTTGTTGCGATCTGTTGCCGCGCACAGGATGTGCAAAGGCAAAATGCCACCTACACGCCGCTTGAGACCATTATTACCGACCTGAATGCCGACACTGTAAACGATACCATAAGGCTTTATGAGACTCCCGTTGCAGGCGACCCGGGAAAATTCAGGAAGATGAATGTATCCGTAAACGGCCGGCGGATGACATTCTTTGCCAAAGATGCCTGGGATGTTATAGACGATTCTTTTGCCAAAGAAAACAATAACGCTGTAAAATCAAAATTCGCTTTCGTATATAAAGAGGCAGGACAATCGTTTATAACGTTGTTCGGTTATCCGTATCCCGCATCACGGGAGGAAGTTTTTATCTTACGGATAAAAGACCGGAATATGGAGGTTATTTTCCACAACAAGATTGAGGAACCTCTAAAGATGGCCGACATCAACAATGACGGCAGTGCCGAGCTTATCACACAAGCCACACCGGTATTCTCAAACACTACTGCAAATGGCCTTACAGGCAGCTACAGCCCATATCTTGTTTATTCCCTCTCACCTGTTTTTGGCATTGATAAAACGCTTACTGAAAAATACAACCGCGAATACTATGTATGGGCAGGTATGCGTTATAGTGATGCCATCAGGGTGTTTTACCCTAACGATGGGAGCAAACCTAAATTAATCAAAACCAACTAATATGAAAAAAGCACTGTTACTACTATTATTGTTTCCCGCCTTTACATTCGCGCAAAGCCTTACCGGCAAATGGGCCAGCAAAGAAGACAAAGCAAGGATGGTACAGTTTAACGCCGATGGCACTATGATGTTCATCGATCCTGAAACTCCCGAAGACTTGGAGGGTGTTGTGATAAAGTATATCCTGACTACAGAGGCCGGCGTTAAATACATGACCTGCGAAATTTTTATGGCCGGAGAGAAAATGGATAGCCAGAAAAACGTTTACAAGCTGGAAGGTGACACACTGACGATCATCGAGAATGCCGAGGATATAGAGCCCGGAAAAAGCCCGGATAATGTGTTTTACAGGATGAAGTGATAATGAAAAGGGTATTACTACTGCTGGTATTCCTGCCTGTGATCTCTTTTTCGCAAGAACTGGCAGGAAAATGGTCGGAAGCCCGATCACCAAATAAAACAATTGAATTCAGGGGTGATGGGGTCTTGGAACTTGGCGAAATTGGGCAGCCAAGGCGAACCACAGGCAGATCATTTACAAAATACAGTACAACCACAGTGAATGGTATCTCATATATACTATTTGAATATCACTTAGAAGGCCATTCACCAGATTCCGAAAGATGCAGATATATCATCAATGGCGATAAGCTTACTATCTTTTGTAGCGTATTGAATTATCAGAACATAAGAACAAGCCCATACCGCTACAAGATCGTAGAATGTACTTATACAAGGATCAAATGACAATACCAGGTATAATAAAAACCAAAAAACCGCCTCATTCCTGAAGCGGTTTTTTTTATTGAGCCGATAGAGGGACTCGAACCCACGACCTGCTGATTACAAATCAGCTGCTCTAGCCAGCTGAGCTACACCGGCATCTCAATACGGGTGCAAATATAATAGTGGAAATCAAATTTCCAAAATAAAATCCACACTTTTTTATTGATTTTTTTGCTTACAGCGCGTTGATCTTCGCAACAAGCTGACCGGCAGTTTCTTCCAATTCTTTGTTGATTTGCTTAAAGTATGATTTTTTATTTTCCACCTTTTTAGCATTTACTTTCTTGATCAGGCTGTCAAAAGCAACAATTGCCTCATCTATAATAGCTTCCGATTTTTCAGTCGGCCTTCCACCTGCTGAAAGCTCGGTAAGGTATACTGCCTCAATAATGTCTCCCAATACGTAATTGATATCTTTCTTTAAATTTCTAACGTTTGCCATTTCTATTTTTCTTTATTGTTCTGCTGCAAAATTACATTATTCTGTTCTAAATCCTGTTAAGAAATACTTATTTCCAAAAGAGTGGCCTTCCCATTTAAGAGATAGGATTGCATTGCTGCAGGAATAAGCACGGTATCGCCTTTTTTGAAGTCGTATTTTTTCCCATCGAGTTCTACCGAAAATGCCCCATCGGTACAGATATATACCGTAAAGCTCTCACCGTTGCCGCTCTTGCCGGCACTGCCATCCAGCGGAAGGTAGCTTGTGGTAAAATAAGGGCAGTCTACCATCACATTGCTTTGGTTCGGCTCCTGTGTGTAGTTCTTTTGGGTGTCGGTTGTATTATAATTCATGGCATCCAGCGCGAGGTCAACGTGGAGCTCGCGTCCTTTGCCATTGGCATCTACCCTGTCCCAATCGTAAATACGGTAGGTAATGTCGCTTGTCTGCTGTATCTCTGCGATTACGATCCCTGCTCCTATGGCATGTATCGTCCCTGTTTCCAGAAAGAAGGTTTGCCCTTTTTCGGCGGGCACCTCATTCAGTATTTCGATAAGGTTCTTATCTTCTAAATGCTTCAGGTATTCCTCCGGATTGGATTTGTGCTTAAAGCCAACAATGATGCGCGAACCCTCATCGGCCTGCATCACATACCACATTTCGGTTTTCCCGAAGGAGTTGTGGCGTTTTTTGGCCAGCTCATCATTTGGGTGTACCTGGATGGAAAGGTCTTCCCTCGCATCGAGGAATTTGAAGAGCAGCGGAAACTGTGTACCAAATTGCTCATGCACTTTAGTCCCTAATATTTCCGCGGGGTACTTCTCCAATAATTCTGTAAGCGGCTTTCCGGCATAAGCGCCATCTTTCACAACGCTAACGTCGCCATTAACCGCAGAAAGCTCCCAGCTTTCGCCGGTGGTTTTTGTAGGCAGGTTGGTTTTTCCAAGGTCGGTTTCCAGCTTGGTACCGCCCCAAATCCTGTCTTTCAGTATCGGTTCAAAAATCAATGGATACATTTCCATGCTCATATTATTCTCCTTTATAGGTTACAAAATTTCTTGGGGTTTCATACAGCACCACTTCCAGTGCCATAGCAGGTTCGATGCGCTTCCTTATCCTGTTCCATATCACCACTGCAATGTTCTCGGCGGTGGGATTCAGGTCGGCAAACTCTGGCACATCAAGGTTGAGGTTCTTATGGTCGAAAGGCGTTTCCACCTCATCAGCAATAATATCCTTCAGTATTTTCATATCCATCACATAACCGGTCTGCGGGTCGATCTCGCCTGTAACGCTCACGGTAAGCTCATAGTTGTGCCCGTGGAAGTTGTGGTTGTTGCATTTCCCGAAAACAGCCTCGTTCTGCGCATCGTCCCAATCCTTTCGGTACAGGCGGTGTGCGGCATTGAAATGGGCATTTCGGCTAACGGTGACTTTCATTGGTTGTCAGTTGTTGGTAGTTGGAAGTGCCGGCAACCGGCAACTATATTAATAATAATCTTATGCATGTCAGTACTGTAGAGCTACCGACAACCGGCAACCAACAACTGACAACTATATCTTGTGTTCTTCCAGATAATGATAAAACTCATCAAAAATGATCCTGAACCATACGGTATACTGCTCCGGATGGACCTGCATGTCTTCCTTTACGGCATCAATGCCCATCCATTTCCAGCTTTCGGCTTCCTCCCTGTTGATTTGCGGGGCATCGTTATAGTAGCCAATCATCACATGGTCGAGTTCGTGCTCGGTAAGGCCGTTATCAAATGGCGCTTTGTAAATGAAAGAGAAAAGTTCCTTTAGCTCAGTGGTAAAACCCATCTCCTCGCGCAGCCTGCGGGTACCGGCCCCGATGTTGCTCTCGCCTTCGCGCTGGTGGCTGCAGGTGGTATTGGTCCATAACAATGGCGAATGGTATTTTTGCGCCGCACGTTGCTGGAGCATGATCTCATTCTTGTCGTTGAGCACAAAAACAGAGAACGCCCGGTGCAGTACCGCTTTTTCATGAGCCTCCATTTTCGGCATCAGGCCTATCTGCTCGTCGTTCTCGTTTACCAGTATTACTTTTTCTTCTTCCATAAGTATTATAGCTTTCAAAAATAAGAAAAACTTTGCAGAAAGAGCGGGGTTTAACTAATGTTTAAAAGCCCCCTGACCCCCAAAGGGGGGAACTGGCGGTCGAATGAAAACGGAGACCGGGCACTGTCATTCTGAACGGAGCCTGCGGAGTGAAGAATCTCCTATGAATTACGAAGAGATTCTTCCTTCGTCAGAATGGCAAATACGACAAAAAAGACCCCAAAGATTTTGAAAATCTTTGGGGTCTGGTAACGTAATTACATCTGATTAAACATAACTCTCAAAATCATTGATCCGAATTTTGACTTTCAGGTCAGACAACAAATTATACAGGCCGAAGAAGGTGCGGTTGATGTAAATAAAGTGCCTTGAGCCACGGTTACCGTTCATTTTTCGGAGTGCTTTATCATTAGCAAGCTGCTGGCTGAGGCGGGCAACATCGTCCATGAAGGCGGGATCGGAAAAATCGAACTCCTTATGCTGCAGCGGGCGGGTGAATACCAACAGCAATTCGTGGAACAGTTCTGAGAAAAAGGCAACATCCGCAGGCGAATCGGTTAGCCTGAGCATTTCGAGCTCATACATTTTTTCAATATAAATACTCTCATTGGCAAGGCTCTCGGGTTTTACAAGTTCAAAATACGGCTCGTAAAAACTGTCGGGTATTTTTTTCATGCAGCCGAAGTCGATCGCAATAAGGCTGCCGGCTTCGTCCACAAGGAAATTTCCGGGGTGCGGGTCGGCATGGAAATACCGCAGCTTGTGGATCTGGAACATGTAAAAATCGAACAGTGTCTGCCCTATCTTATTCCTTTGCTCCTGTGACGGATTGGATTTTATGAATTCAGAAAGGTGTATACCCTCCATCCAGTCCATGGTTATGATCTTCTCGCACGAATATTCATGGTAGTATTGCGGGAATTTAAGGTTGGGGATGCCGCTGCATGCCTGCCTTACAAATTCACTCTGCTCCATTTCAAGAGCATAATCGGTCTCCTCCATCAGCTTGCCTTCGATTTCATCGAAGTATTCGTCTGAAGTGCCCTGAAGGTTGAACATGCGGATGGCTATGGGCTTAACGATAGCAATATCGGTGCCGATGCTTTCCCTGACACCCGGATACTGTATTTTCACAGCGAGTTCCTTACCGTCCTTCTTTGCCCTGTGTACCTGCCCGATGCTTGCGGCATTTACAGAGTCGGCAGAAAATTCATCAAACATCTCTTCAGGGTATACCCCAAAGTATTTTTTAAATGTTTTCCTTACCAATGGTGCTGAAAGCGGCGGTACCGAAAACTGACTCAGCGAAAATTTATCCGTATACGATTGCGGCAGCAGGTTCTTTTCCATACTCAGCATCTGCGCCACTTTGAGCGCGCTGCCTTTCAGTTCTTTAAGGCCGTCATAAATATCAGAGGCATTATCCAGGTGCAGTTCTTCTTTGGTTAGGTCGGGGTTCACCATTTTCTTACCGTAATATTTCAGGTAATTTCCCCCTACCTTCACTCCGGTGCTAACCAGCTTGGTAACCCTCTCAATTTTATTGGTGGGGATAGAATCCAGTCGTTTCATTATGCAGTGAATTTTTCTTTCCAGATGAATTTGCCGAGGTCAAAAAGGCTTTGCAATGGCGAATTGTACACCAGGTCGGCCGAGGCCTTAACCGACTTCTCGATAAATATATCGGTCTTCTCAAACCCCGGTGAACTATCCTGCATCCAGAATTTAAATATCGACAGCAATTGCAGCCACGCAGCTTCGCGCAAAGCGGTATCCTGTATTTTACCTGCGCGCTGATGATTCATCGTATCAAAAGGCTTTTCAAGTACCGTTTCAGCATAGGCAGTAAATGCCTTGCGGAGCTCTTTCAGCTTTACAAGGTTGCGAAGGCGGCGGCCTCCTTCTTCAAGTATGAAAATGATAAAGCTCCTGTTGGCGGTTGCAAGCTCGAAAAACGTAAAGTAAAATGCAGAGATCTTTTCGGTCCCTGAGTATTCTTCATAAGCAGGAGATTTTTGAAGGATCTCCAGGGTATGGGTAAACATCTCTAAAAAATAGTGGTGCTCTAATATCTCAAATGAGGTAAAATATTGGTAAAAGTGCGACTCATCAAAGCCGTTTTCTTTGGCAAATTTGTAAACCGAATCAGGGCGCTTGCCGTGCATCAGGCAATAATCAGAATATTTACTAATAATTCCTGACTTTCCGATAATTATATTTTTTTTCGTAGCCATAAAAATAGTTTTATACTATCAAAATTACGCATTACAGCCCAACAATAACATGAACAACTGTTAATTGTCTTTCAAATATTTTGAAAGTTCTGAAAGTTGAATTATTTCAGATTTCAGAGGGTAGATTTCAGATTGCCCGCCGCCTGAAAAATTATAGAATTGAGATTCCTGCTACATTTGATTCACGCAAAGGAGATCGTAATATTTTTTGGACAATAAAAAAGAGCGATATATTGCAATCGCCCTTTCTATAATAATTAAAACCTGTTATCGCCATCCAGCAGGTTGCCGAGACCGCCCAAAATGCTGCCCTCACCTCTTTGCTGCCCGCCGCCCTGTGGCGCCGAGGCATATATCCTGCCTGCGAGCCTGCTGAACGGAAGCGACTGGATGAATACGGTACCCGGACCTGTGAGCGTTGCATAGAACAGCCCTTCGCCGCCAAAAAAAGTATTCTTTATACCACCGATGAATTCGATATCATAATTAACGGTCTGAGAAAAGCCCACGATGCATCCCGTATCTACCCTGAGCACTTCTCCGGGGCCAAGCTCTTTTTGTGCCAGTGTACCGCCCGCATGCACAAAAGCCAGGCCGTCGCCTTCGAGCTTCTGCATAATAAAGCCTTCACCGCCAAACAATCCCCTGCCCAGCTTTTTCGAAAATTCGATGCCTACCGTAACCCCTTTAGCCGCGCACAAAAAGCATCCTTCTGGCAAATGAATCGCCCTTTGTACTGCGTCAGGTCGATAGGGATAATCTTGCCCGGGTAGGGCGATGCAAAGCTTACCTTACGCTTGCCATTATTCTGGTTAAGGAATACGGTCATGAACAGGCTCTCTCCTGTAAGGAGCCTTTTCCCTGCGGAGAAAAGCTTGCCCATGATACCTTCATTCTGGTTGGAGCCATCGCCAAAGATGGTTTCCATCTGTATACCGCTATCCATCATCATAAAGCTGCCTGCTTCGGCCACTACGGCTTCCTGCGGATCGAGCTCAATCTCTACATATTGCATTTCTTCACCATATATGCGGTAGTCAATTTCGTGTGCTGTCATCGGATTGTTTAATTTAATTGATTATTATGTATTAGATGAAGGTAACAGAATTTTGTTACACGCTAAAGGGCATCCGCAACTATTTTTATACTTTTGATCCAGTTATCAATTTATGGAAAATAAACTCTTTACAGTACTGGCCTTTCTTTTTGTATTTGCAGCGAATGCCCAAAAGATTACCGAAAAAGACCTTTTGGGTAAATGGAATATTATTTCGTTGACTATCTCAGGCGATAAGATGGATTTCAAAACAGGGACAATAACCGTTTCTGAAGACTGGCAGAAGGACGGCCTGCAAATCGCAAAAAGTGAACGTGAGGTGCTTCTTAAAGAAAGTTTACCTTATTTCAGGACTACAAATGTTACATTTTTTGAAAACCGGTTTCTTTCTTTCAGATTAGGGCCGGAAGACTATTCAGGAAATTATGCAATTGTAGAGGAAGGCGGAATAACTTACATACAGGCCGAAAATAGTGCTGTTGACAGAGTCCCTGTTATGCTAAAAGAGGGATTGCTTTATTGGGAATTAGCCATAGAAGAAGATATTTTTTATTTTGTGTTTGAAAAAGCTGTAAAATAAAAAACATGATCATGATACCAACTTTCTTGACAGAACACTAAACACTAGGATTCGGCCTTACAAAGGTTGATTTGTCACTTCAGCTGATTGTTCCAAATCAAAACCAAGCATAAAAGATGACTTGTAAAATAACTGAACGACAACCGAAAGCTAATATTCGCCGTCAAAATAATACCATCGCCCTCCATCATTTACAAAAGCCGACATTTCATGGTGTACCTGCGCCTGCAGCCTTTCATCCAGATAATATGCTTTAAATTCGACTGTGCTGCCTGATGCGCTGATGACTTCCAGCTTTACCCAGTGATTGGCTTTCGCCCATTGCAGGATGGCACTTTTGCTATGGTATTTCCTTATTTTTGGCGCTGTAGTTTCCCATAAGTAGTCCGCGTTATGAAGCGCATACGCAGAGTACCGCGACCGCATAAGTGCCTCTGCTGTAGGAGCATTATTTTTGCCTGAAATATACGTTTCGCAGCAGTCGGAAAATTCAAGGCCTGAGCCGCAGTAGCAATTGGTACCTGCCATAATAGATCTTTATTGTGTAGTAAATATACAAAACAGGTACATCCTGAAACAAAAAAAGAGCCTTACGGCTCTCTTTTGGTATTGTATTCAGCAATTATTTGTTTGCTGTAATCACTGTAGATGTTTTGGTATCGTTCTTGGTCTTGATTTTCATCTGCATTCCCTGTGCTTCAAATGCCATATCCATATTTACGGTTGCATCGTTGCTGGTAGGATAATTCTGATCCATGTCGTATATCATAACGCCTGAGCCTGTTCCTGAGCCTTTCATGTCCTGGCCTTCGATATTGGCTTCCATTGTCATTACGTGGTTTACATCAAAAAAGGCTTTGCGTCCTTCAACTTTCTTAAGTTTAAAAGTAGCGATATCTTTCATCTTCATCGTTACAGGCCCAAGAGGGATATCCATTGGCGTTTCCTGTACAAAGCTCTCGCCTACTTTTACCTTTCTCTCCGGCATAAATATTTGCGAAAGGCCTTTTTGCATCATGCCCATAATCATATCTTTTAACTGGTCCTGCATGCCCGGAGCCTCGATCTTATCAAATGTTGGCATTGCTCCCGGTTTGGCCTTGCCATATATTTTTGCACCGTTCATCTGGTCGGCACCTTGCTGGCCTGCCTCCATAGAAATCTCCATAACGATAGGCATTTCGTTATTAGCCAGCTTGCCTACTGTTGTTTTGGTTATAATGGTATTTCCCGATTCCTGCTCCATAGGCTCATCAGCCCCTTCATAGGTTATGCCAACCTGCGTTTTTTGGGTTACCGTCTGTGTGTACGTACTGTTTGGCTTGTAACCTACTTTAAAGTTTACTTCCTGTGCCTGGATGCCCATCGTAAATAGAAGCGCTACTACCAGAGTTGTGATTTTTTTCATGTAAATTTGGTTTAATGGCTCAAATATACTTATTCCGCAATAAATAAGAACGTTCCCCGTCTATTTACTTGATCTTTTTATTGTATTTCTTTACCATATCCAGTGTTGATGCATCAGTACTGAATACCGAGTTGAGCCCCTGGGGTTCCTGCGGAGGGTCGGCCGTAAAGTCGTCGCCCTTTGCCCATTTACCGTTAGCGGGGTTGTTTTTTCCGCTTCCGCCAAAGCCCCAGAAGTTGAGCGCCGCAAAGGCTTCCTTGTTTTTTATGCTAAGAACAAGCCTTTCGAAAATAGCTTTGTAAAATGTATCCCGTGCCGAAACTGATGATGTTCTGTCAAGGCTCTCTCCTTCCCTTGGCAGGCCGAACTCTTCCAGAACAATGGGCTTGTTAAGCCTTTTTGCTACCGCAATATGCTCATCAATGTAAGCAATGGTTTTGGTAATGGCTGGCTGTAGTGTTTCGGCAGATCTCGTATGGTCGTACCAGCTCCAATTCTTAGGCCAGATGTGCATGGTCAGGTAGTCGATCTTCGGGTTGTTATGGGTACGCTCATATATGGCTATATCATCTGCCGAGCCCGCCTTGCCCTCGCTCCCTGTACAGATCAGGTGGTTTTTGTCCAGGCTGTCGATAAGGTCCACCACACCATTGAGCCATTGGGTGAACGCGGCTTCATTATCTGCGGTAAATACGCGCGGCTCATTAGCCACCTGCCACGCCATGATGGTAGTATCGTCGATATATTTTTTATTTGAATAGGCATTTGTGCGCCCCAGTATGAACTTTATGTGATCGTTGAATGCCTTTATGCACGGTTCGCACTTGTGGAACTGCTTGGTGTATTCCATGAACTGCGGCCAGGTGTTGGGCTTAATATTCGGGTTTGGGAGCTTGCCGTAGCCATTCCACTCCAGGTACTGCGCCATACCGCCGCTCCATTCCCAGTTGTTGTTCAGGTACAGCACTGCGTACATACCGCGTTTGTTCATTTCATTGATAAGATAATCCAGCCCGTCGAGCAGGTTGTCGTCATATACACCCTGATGCGGCTGTAAGGCAGGGGTTACGGTAAAGTCCTGCGTACCGGCTTCGGCACCCACGAGTATACGCAGGTTGTCAATGCCTTTGGACTTCAGCAAGTCGAGTTCTTCGCCAAGTCGCCTGCGGTCCCCGCCCTCTTTCGCGGCAAGCAGGGCGCCATACCAGTAATTAGTACCGATGTAATGATAGGTTTTATCGCCTTTGTAGAACTGCGTGCCTTTTACTGTAATGCGGGGCTGTTGGGCGGCGCAGGAAAATGTAAATGGCAGGATAAAAAATAGGAATATTTTCGAAATTTTGTTCATGTTATTAATTTTAAATGTTCTCACCTCCTCCCGATAGCTATCTGGACTCTCCCAAGGAGAGAGGATCCAGGATGCACCGCTCAAGTGGTAATTTGCGCCGGTATGAGTGCAGTTCAATCCGAAATAATTAAGGGAGCGTATACATATCCGGCACCGTATTCTGCAGTACCGATTCCGCTTTGTTGGCAAATTGTACAAAGTCCTGCGTATTGCTTTGCCCAGCCGGGGGAACATAGTAGCCGGACTGGTCGTTGTTCCAGAACATCACGAAAGCCAACTCCACATTGTTGGAGGTCATAGCTGTATAAATATTATTTGTAAAGAACCCTGTGATCGGGCTCGTGCCCGATGTTACCCTGAAACCTGTTTCGGTCAGGGCAGCGATCTTTACCTTCTCTCTTGCAAGGTCGGATAACATTTTGAGCTTGTTGTTGGCAGTAGTTACGCCGGTGCTGCTTCCGTTAGCGAAGTCGCCATAATTGTCCATACCCAGTATATCAATATAATCATCGCCAGGGTAGCGGCTCAGGTAATTGTTAGATGTTGTGTAGCTGTTATCGGGTGCAAAGGCATAAAGCACATTATGCACGTTTTTTGTATCACGAAGGTATTCCACGGTGAACTGCCAGGCCTGTTGGTACTGTGCAGGCGTACAATAGGCCGTACCCCACCAGAACCAGTTGCCGTCAAATTCGTGGAACGGACGGAAGATCACCGGGATCAGTTTGTTGTTGTTATCCTTTAGGTTATTCAGCACACTGGCTACTTTATCGAGCTTTGCTTTGTAATAGTCATGGTTTACACCGCCGGGCAATATGCTTGCAAAAGCTTCCTGCTTCTGCTGGTCGGTCATATCGCTTGTATAAAAGGTTTCACCTTCAAAAGGTTCGCGAAGGTGCCAGCTAAAAATGTTAACCATACCTTTGTTATAGGCCTCTTTTACGTTGTTGATGATCATTTGCTCCTGCTGGTAAAACCAGTTGGCTGGTGTACCGTCATTCTGGTCATCGGTAATGAACATGAAGTCGGAGCCCAACAGTGCCGGATCGCTGCCGGTCGCCTTCTTTATATCTGAATCGCCGCCTGCATTGTTATAGAACGATGCAAAGGCATCCTGCTGCCCTATCAGGTATTTTGTTTTCGAAAGCTTCTTCAGGTTATAGAACAAAGCTACGGTCTCGGCGGTAGCACTGGCATCCACCATGTAAGAGCGGGCATTTTCAGGAGTAAGAACATCCGGTTGTTCGTTTATTGGGCCGTCATCGCTCATGCCTGAATAGCGGTCGTCTTTAGAGCAGGATGTGATGGCGAATACTATAAGTGCTAATGCTGCGGTGAGAATATTTTTTTTCATGATTCTATATATTTAATATGCCGCTCCTCCGGAGCTTATATGTGGGTAGGTAATGATTTGCTATAAATATGCCGTCCCTCCGGGACTCACACTCAAACCCCGGAGGGGTGATATGTTTATAGAAATTAATAACGAGAACAATAATGAGCTCCGGAGGAGCGGCATGTGAATTATCTTTAAACTTTACCGTAAGGTAATCACAACCTGCCTATCAACTCCATGCATGCCCTCGAGTTGTGGTACGGGCATTTCCAAAAACCGGCTTTATCCTTTTCAATTTTGGAATAATCGGCGTTGATGCCCCATATCCATTCGCCGTTCTTTTTATCTAAAATGTATTGCTGTACAAATTGCCAGTTCTTTTCAACAGCTTTCAGGTATTTCACATCACCGGTTATCTGCCATGCGTTTACCATGCCTATCCACAGTTCGCTTTGCGGCCACCAGTGCTTTTCAGCGATAAGCCTTTCTTCCTGCGGGTCGTATTCGTACCAAAGCCCGCCATCTTTATCCAGCCCTTCAAAGGTGGCATCAGCCATTTGCACCGCGTGTGTTTTATATGCATTGATAAGGCTTTCGTCCTGGATCACTTCGGCGCACCATTGCAGCAGCCAGGCCGCCTCAATATCGTGACCATAGGAAATGACATCCGGTTTCTCTATCCAGTCTTCACTGAA
Organism: Flavobacterium album; assembly: GCF_003096035.1. Classification (NCBI taxonomy): domain Bacteria; kingdom Pseudomonadati; phylum Bacteroidota; class Flavobacteriia; order Flavobacteriales; family Flavobacteriaceae; genus Flavobacterium; species Flavobacterium album. The sequence continues at coordinate 206,070 of NZ_CP029186.1, forward strand.
GAACAGGCGTAGATGCCCAGTTGTTTCATTGATGAAATGCTTATTGATGGTATGCAGTAATTCTGCGATCTTATTCTTTAATTCCTTATCGGGCCACACTTTGTAAAGATTTGCATATCCCTCTACAATGTGCAGATGAGTGTTCATGGTCTTCTTTTCATTGGCATCCTTATCGCTAAGTCGAAGGTCGTCAATGGGGTGCCAGTCGCGGGTAAAGGCTTCCAAATAGCCTTTGTAAACCGGGTCATAGCTATGTTTTTCTATTTGTTCGTAAAGTTTTTTGGCCAAGGCCAATGCTTCCTCATTTTGACTGACAGCATAATATTCCGATAGCCCGTAAACGGTAAATGCCAGTGCATAGATTTGGTTCTTCGTATCTTTATGGTTGCCCTGATGATCGACACTCCAAAAAATACCGCCGTGCTCCTTGTCATAAAAATGTCTGGCGATATAATCGTAGGCACGTTGGGCTAATTGCAGGTGCTTTTCATTTTTAGTTACTGGGTAGGCTGCCGAGAACGCCCACAATATCCGCGCGTTCAGTACGGAGCCTTTGTCGGCAGTGTAATCTTTATTTTCAGAAAAATCGATGGTGCCGATGAACCCGCCGTTGGTTTCGTCAACGGTGTTCTCTGTCCAGTAATTGAGTATGGACAGCAGCTCATCTTGCATTTCCTGCTTCAGTTTTTCCATTACAGGAATTTGCTATTGTTATCTACCATTTTGATGATGGTGGCTACCGAACCTGCCGAGGTAAAGGTATCTTCCGGGGTGTTCATCGCATAGTCCACCAGCTTATCGATGGTAGAAACCGCTACATGCATACGGGTATCTGACGATGCGTAGTAAATGTACACCGTACCATCTTCATCAGCGATCCAGCCATTGCAGAACAACACATTCGATACATCGCCTACCCTTTCCTCATTTTCAGGCGCCATGAAGTAGCCTGCCGGTACGTGGGTCACCTTTCCAATATCATTTAAGTCGGTCATGAAAACATAAGAGGTATAACGAAGCCCTGCCGCGGTATTGCGAACGCCATGCGCCATATGCAGCCAGCCTTTATCCGTTTTTATCGGCGCCGGGCCAAGGCCGTTCTTCAACTCATATATAGTATGGTACACTTTGCCAAAAATGATCTTCTCGTCCTGCACCACAGGGTTGGCCATATCGTCTATAAAGCCAAGGCCGATGCCGCCACCGCTTCCCACATCGATAAAACCATCCTGCGGACGGGTGTATAAAGCGTATTTTCCATCTACAAATTCAGGGTGCAGCACCACATTACGCTGCTGCCCGGTATTCGACACCAGGTCGGGAAGGCGCTCCCAGTTAATTAGGTCTTTGGTACGCACGATGCCCGCATTCGCAACCGCCGCACTGGTATCGCCTGCAGGGGCATTCGGGTCTTTTCTTTCGGTACAGAAGATGCCGTATATCCAGCCGTCCTCGTGGGCTATCAGGCGCATGTCATACACATTGGTATCCGCATCATCCAACTGCGGTATCACACATGGCTTATCCCAAAAACGGAAATTATCTATACCATTAGGGCTTTCGGCAATGGCAAAGAACGATTTCCTGTCCACGCCTTCTACCCTTACCGCCATCACATACTTATCGTCCCACTTCATTGCGCCCGCATTGAACGCCGCGTTGATGCCGATACGCTCCATACCGTGCGGGTTGGTTGCCGCATTCAGGTCATACCGCCATTCTATCGGGGTATGGGCAGCCGTTATCACGGGGTTTTTATAGCGTGTATAGATGCCGTTGGTTTCAGCCACCGGGGTGTTTTTTTGTTCAATAAGCTGTTGGTGGGCTTTTGCAAGCGCATCATAGTTAGGTATTTTTACCAGCCTGTCAGTAACCATGTCATTACCCATTTCAATATATTCTTTAATTTGTATTATATTTTTTTACCACAAGGGCACAAAGATTTTTCACAAAGGGCACTAATGCCTGGCTCATCTTTAAAGTACACAAGGCTTTGACCATATAGCTTGTATCCCTTCGTATAATTTCTTCATTAAAAATCTTTCAGCCTGTTCCACCACGTGCTCTTCATCGTTATGAATATCACTGCCAAAAGTGCCAGTACGATGCCAAAGCCTGTCCACTTCGACAGGATAAAGTACATTGGCAGCAGCGTGAGCAATATCTGGCCCGCGATGCCCATAGCGACATTAGCCATGTTGATGCCGAAATTCCTGTTCTTTTGTATGCCCGGGTCTTCCGATGCTTGTATCTTCATGCGTACCGGTTTCCAGAAGCCCCACGGCCTTACGGTCTTGTAGAATTCTTTAAGCGTTTCTTCGTTTGTTGGCGGCGCGGCATAGGAGCCGATGATGCAGGCAATGAGCTGTATTACGATGAAAACCGGGAAATAGTACAGCATGCGGGTGCCGTCAAAGTAGGTTGTAATGCCGCTTACCGATAGTGCCGGTGGAATAGCGCTGGCAATGATACCGGCAAACATCCCCCAGAAGTAGCCATTGGCATTGAAGCGCCACCAATACCATTTTAGTACATTGGCACAAACAAACCCGCCATACAACCCCGCTGTAATTATATTGAATATCATATTCACATCCCTGATGAGCAGCCCAAGGCCAACCCCCAGCACTACCATTACCGTTCCCGAAAGGTAACTCATGGTGATTACCTGCTTCCTTTCGGCTTCCGGCTTTATATATTTTAAGTAAATGTCGTTCACTATATAGGCCTGGCCTGCGTTGAGCGTACCCGAGAAGTTGCTCATAAAAGCACCTAGGAACCCGGCAAGCACCAGCCCTACCAACCCAACCGGGAGGTATTTGCTGATAACCGCGGGCATGATGCTTTCAAAATTTACTCCGTCTGCCGTCTGGCTAAGTGCAAGGTCTTTAAAGTACAGCACGCCTAGGATGCACAATCCCATGGTCATAAAGTAGCGTATCGGCAATAAAATGATGGAGATGAAACCGCTCATCTTGCTGGCTTCTTCCGGCGATTTAGTACTTAATATCTTCTGACAATCGTAATTAGGCGCAGGCCCGGCAAGGCTTTTCAACACGCCCGAAAAGAACATCATGCCTACCACAGCCGAGAATAGTTTATAACCGTCCTTTTCCAGCTTCACCTGGGCATCCGCCAAAATGTTTTGCCAGTCAAGGCCAAGCTCTGCCCCGAATAGCGGACTGTCCCAGCCTATCGGCATTTTGTCTGTAAATACGATTCCGGAGTCCGCAAGGTGGATCATAGCTATCGTTCCCACGAAAATGGAGCATACGATCATGATCATGTATTTAATAAAATCGGCCAGTACAATTCCGTGCATACCGCCCACGATACTGTAGAAAGTCGCCACAAGGCAAATGCTCACGCCATAAAACTGTGCGGTGATATTTTTGGCTTCGTATAATTCGGTGGCATAATCCGGTGCGCCTGCAATAAGGTGCTGGTCAAGGAATGGCACTACTTCCTTAATGGTTTCATACGGGATGAATATTTCAAGGAACTCTCCCACACCCACAAAGGCATAGGCCATATAGCCAATGCACAGCATGAGTGCGAAAACCACCACTATGGCATGGCTTTGCCGAACGCCTTTATCCGTAAGGCCAAAGCGTGTACCCAGCCACTCGGCCCCTGTTGTTGCGTTGCTGCGCCTGAGCCATTTACTCAGGAACACCATGAGGAATACCTGGTTGAAGACCGGCCACATCCAGGGGATCCATACGCTCTTGAAGCCATACAGGAAGGCCATGCTCACGAGCAGCATCGTACCGCTAATATCGAACATATCGCTGGCATCGCTTAGGCCCAGCATATACCAAGGGAGCTTTTTGCCTCCCATCAGGTAGCTGTCTTTGCTGCGCTTGGCGCGGTTTTTCATGACGATCCCTATAATGATCATCATTATAAAATACAGGGCGATTATTGTGAGGTCAATGGCTGTTAATGTCATCTGTTTATTGGCTTATACACCTATCGGTATAATTTTTCTTTAGTTACATCGCTTTGGAACAATGTATTATCTTTTTTATAAAAATCTGTAAAATCCTTTGCGGAAACCTGCCCTTTGTAAGGCGCATAGTAGTGCATGCGCGGTGGCTTCATCCACTCGTTCCAACCGTGGTTGCGCCACACCAGCACATAGGATATTTTGTAATCCCCTATAGCTTCTGCCAGTGTGCCTGTCCACCATTTGGCATCCGGTATGGCTTCGTAGCCTGTCTCGGCAATGGCACACAGCTTGTTGTGTTCGCGGGCTACTTTATCCATTATGCCCACAATATTTTTTGTCTCTTTCAGGAATTTTTCGCGCTTTTCGCCCTCACCGCCCTGGTATACATCGAAGCTCACCATATCAACCCACTCGTCACCTGGATAATATGCCATAAAGTCGGCTTCGGTAGCCACATTTTCATTCGAAGTATTGTACACATAAATGAGGTTGTGCACACCTTTGCTCTGGAAATACGTCACGGTAAATTTCCACAATTCCTTAAACTGCTCTGGTGTAGTCGTATTTTTGCACCACCAAAACCAGTCGCCCGTAAACTCGTGGTAGGGACGGTACAATATCGGGATCGCTTTGCCATCGCTGCCTTTTAAAGACAGCAGGAATTCGGCGGCGTTGTCCATCCAGCTTTTATATTTTTCGTGTTGGGAACCTCCGGGAAGTATCGAAGCCACGGTGCCGGGAGCATTGTCCCAGGCATCCTTGCCGCTCAACGGGTTGTTCACATGCCAGCTAACGGTATTCACGCCGCCCCGGTCGTACACCTGCTTCATGAATTCGCGCATCCTGTTAAAAGGGACACCATCGAGGTCTTTGTCTGACTTATCCTCAATGCGGCCTAAGTCCCAACCGTATACCGCAGGGTAGTCGCCCGTTACATCTTTGATATCACTCCTGCCTTCTTCGTATTTCCACTCCACACCATAAGCCAATGCATCCTGGTGGCCGAACATATACCCTTTTTCTTTCAGGCTGAAAAGGTTTTTGTATAATGCAATAGTTTCTTTTGTTGCCTTTTTATCGACAGGAACAGGGAGCAAAGCTGCCGTCTGGGAAACACTTTTGCAGGAAATTGCCAGTAAAAAGGTTGGTAAAAGGATAAATATGTTTCGCATCGGGTTTTGCATCTGCTTCAGGGTTAGCCGGATAGTATTATGAAATTCTCAAATAATTAATTCTATAATTCAGAACCGTGTAATTTTCAGGACAGTTTTTTGATAATGCCAAAGATAATTTGAGTCATAAATTTAAGTTAATATTATTTTATCAAATTTATATCATATAATTGCATCAAAATTTCCAAATATGGACAACCGCAAATTCCACCGCGAGATCCCGCCGCTGACCAAAGGCGACAGTTTCCTTGTTTTTGACCGCACTAAAGACACTTTCGACTTCCCTATCCATTACCATGAGGAGTTCGAGATCAACTTTATACTGAATGGCAAAGGGGTGAAACGCATTGTGGGCGACCATATCGAGGAAATCGACGATGTGGAATTAGTATTGGTAGGCCCCAACCTGTATCACGGTTGGGAACTGCACAAATGCAAAAACAAAAAAATACACGAGATCACCATACAATTCCACAACGACCTCTTTTCCGACTCGCTGCTGCAACGCAGGATCATGATGCCGATAAAGGATATGTTCAACCGCGCCAACCACGGCATCCTCTTTTCTAAAAAAACGGGGAAAGAGCTTGCCGACCGGCTGATACAGATATCGAAACTGGATGGCATGGATTATTTCCTGGAGATCATTTCGATACTGCACGACATGGCCAACTCCCGCAACCAGCGATTGCTTTCTACCTTCACTGTTGATTATGACACTTTTGAAGACGACGACAAGATGAAGCTGGTGTATGAATATGTTCAGAAAAACTTTTCGAACAAGATCACGCTCGATGATGTTTCCGATACGGCCAACATGAGCGCGGTATCGTTCAACCGCTTTATAAAGAAGCGCACAGGGAAAACTTTCGTTAACTACCTCAACGACATCCGTGTGGGTTATGCGGCACGCTGGCTGGTGGAAAAAGACCTGAGCATTTCGGAGATAGCATTCAAGTCGGGCTTTAATAACATTGCCAATTTCAACCGCATTTTCAAAAGCATAAAAAATACTACACCAAGCCAGTACCGCGAAGAATTCTACGGTATGAAACGCTTTTTATAGCCACCAACTGACTAAAAAATACAGGTGGCATTTCCCATATAAGTACAGAACACTAAAAACATTAATTATTGATTATCAATGTTTTAAATTAAATTCTGTTTTTAACTATACCTTATACTATTACATTTACGCAATCGTTAGAGAAAATATTATCATTAAATGATAAAATAATATTAACAAACGCTTAACAAGTCCCATAAATTTGTTTTTATCAATAATCCATCCTTAAAATTATTGATAGCAAAAAGAATTTGTTATTTATTTTAAGATTTAGTAACTAACCAAACACAAATTACTATGGGTAATACTCTACTACATGATCTTATTAAATGGTGCACCGGGGGCAGGAACCTGGCCTACCTCATCCTGTTATGCTGTGCGGGCACCCTCCAGGCCCAAAACACAGTAACAGGCGTGGTGTCAGACGGCAACGGCATGACCATACCGGGGGTAAATGTAACCGTTAAAGGCACCGGCGCCGGGGTGGCTACAAATGTTGACGGGCAATATTCTATCGATGTCCCTGCTGATGGTGTACTTGTGTATAGCTTTATAGGCTTTGCAACACAGGAAATCAAGGTGAACGGCAGGAAGGAAATCAACATTACCCTTGCTGAGAACACACAGCAACTGGACGAAGTAGTAGTAATAGGCTACGGTACGCAGAAAAAAGACGACGTAAACAGCGCTGTTTCGTCTATCCGCTCCAAGGACATCGAGAACCTGAAGCAAACCACTGTAGACCAGATGATACAGGGAAAAGCAGCGGGTGTATCGGTAACCAACAACTCAGGACAGCCGGGCAGCGCGGTATCCATCCGTGTGCGCGGTACCACTTCTATATCAGGAACTAACGAACCGCTTTATGTTATCGACGGTGTGCCTGTTTCGGGCGATGCTACAGGTAAGTCCATGAGCGGAAGGCCTATATCGGGCAACGATTTCTCATCGAGCGGCGGCTCAGGCAACAACGCCGTTAGCCCGCTATCAATGCTAAATCCTAACGACATCCAGTCGATAGACATCCTTAAGGATGCATCGGCAACAGCTATTTACGGGTCCAGGGGCGCCAATGGCGTTATCATCATCACGACCAAATCGGGAAGGAAAGGCACCGGAAAACTGACGTATGAAGGTTATACTTCCAGTGCAAGCATCTATAAAAAGCTTGATGTAATGAACCTGCGCCAGTATGCTACACACCAAAACGCTCTGTCGCTGCTTTTCGGCACTGCACCGGACCAGCTTCGCCCGGAATTTGCACACCCTGAGCTATTGGGCAGCGGTACCGACTGGCAGGATGCCGTGTACCAGACAGCTGTTTCTCAAAGCCACCAGCTCGCCTTCTCGGGCGGAAGTGAATCTACCTCCTACTATCTTTCCGGCGGTTTCCTTGACCAGCAGGGAACACTTTTGGGCTCCGGCTACAAAAGGTACACCATGAGGCTGAACATTGACTCTAAAGTAAAGGACTGGCTACGGGTTGGCGCTAATATGAATACAGGTATTACCAACGAGATACTTACAATTAACCAGAGTTACGGCGGTATCATCAGCAACACCTTATTACAGGCACCGGACATACCGGTACGCAATCCGGACGGGTCGTTCGCCGGGCCTTTGGACAACGCACTGAACTCAACCTACTTTAACCCTGTAGCTGAGGCGCTTTCTAAAGACAACAAGCTCATCAGGAAAAACTTTTTAGGCAACTTTTATGCCGAAGCTGAAATTATCAAAGGGCTTAAGTACAGGGTAGAACTGGGCGCGAACACCGAGTTCTCCGAAAATACTGAGTTCACTCCCTCTTACAACTGGGGCGTACAGGTGAACCAAAGCGCCGACCTTTTTGACAGGAGGCAAAACTGGTACTCTGTCAACCTTAAGAACTTGCTTACGTATGATAAAGCCATCGGAAAACATAAGTTTACCGTACTGGCAGGACAGGAAGCGAATGACAGCCACTGGTCGGGCATTTCAGCTTATGGAACAGGTTTCCAGAGCAACTCGCCTTACGGGCTAAACCTTGCCGACCCGGCACAAAACACAGTAACGAGCTATAAAGGCAGTGCGGCGCTTTATTCGTTCTTTGGCCGTGTTATCTATGATTTCGACAATAAATACGGCATTTCTGCTTCCTACAGGGCTGATAAATCGTCTAAATTCGACCCTACTACCAACAACCAGTGGGGATATTTCCCAGCGGTATCGGGTTCATGGAAATTGTCGAATGAAAGCTTTATGGAAAGCACCCGCAAGTATATTGACAATATCAAATTCAGGCTGGGCTATGGCGAGACCGGTAACCAACAGATAGCCAACAACCGCTATACCGCTTTGCTTAACCAGCAAAACTCAGGGCTTGGCTCAGGGTTCCTTGTGGCCAACATACCCAACCCGAACCTTACCTGGGAATCGATGCAGCAGACCAACTTTGGTATCGACTTTACCCTGCTTGATTCGAGGATAGGCGCAAGCGTTGACTTTTACAAAAAGACCTCGGACGGGTTCCTGTTCCAGGTTCCGCTGCCGGACTACCTGACAGGTGGCGGTGCGCAGTATGGCGGTATCGACTCTCCAATATCCAACCTTGGCGAGATGCAGAACAAAGGTATCGACATAACGCTTACCTATACTACTAAGGGCAATACCGACTTCGGCTGGAACTCTACCTTAGTGTTTTCCCGCTACAGGAACAAGCTTACTTCTATACAGGACGGGCTTCCGCTTACGCAGGAAGTAAACACAAACGGGTATATCCCTGTGGTGGCGACCAATACAGAAGTGAATCATCCAATAGGAATGTTCTACGGCTATGTGGCAGAAGGACTTTTCACTACACAGGAACAACTTGACAACGCTCCCCTGCAATTTGGGCAAAGCGTTGGTACGGGGGCCGGGCAAACTTCGCTGGGAGACGTGAAATATAAGGACGTTGACGGCAACGGTGTAATCGATGCTAATGACAAAACCTTCATTGGTAACCCACACCCAGATTTCACCTTTGGTTTTACCAATAACTTTACTTACAAGAATTTCGACCTTTCGGTATTCGTGCAGGGGTCTGTGGGCAATGATATCATGAACCTTACGTACAGGAACGGCACATCGAACGCGCAGCTTTACCAGAATGCGCTTGTGGATGCCGCCAACTACTGGACACCGACCAACACTAACACCAGTATCCCGAGGCCTATTGGCTCTACGAGCAACCCTAACAACCAGATATCCAGCCGCTATATAGAGGACGGGTCGTATGCAAGGATACAGAACGTAACTCTGGGCTACAACCTGCCAAGCGACCTCATCGGCAAAATAAAGCTGACAAGGCTGAGGATATACGGCACGGTACAAAACCTTCACACCTTTACGAAATACAGTGGCTATGACCCTGAGATAGGTTCCTTTAACCAAAACCAGCTCCTTACCGGAATTGACAATGGAAGGTACCCGACACCGAGAACGTGGTCTTTGGGAGTAAATGTAGAATTTTAAAAAACAGAAAAAGAAAATGAATAGATTCCGCAACACATACAAATTGTTCCGTTTAGCAATTGTATTTACACTATTGTCTTCCTGTGCCGAGGATTTTACCAACAGGCCGCCGGAAGATGCCATAAGCCTCGACACTTATTACAGCACCAATGCACAGGTTGAGTCAGCCACCAACGGTATGTACTCCAGGACCTGGTTCCAGTTCCATAACAAATTCTTCTTTGCTGTGGCCGAAGTAGGATCGGGCAATATGTACTCGGGTTCAAGCGACGTAAGCGCAATGCGCAACTTCTCGCTTAACGGAAGCGACCCTGAGCTTAACCAGGGCTGGAGGTCGCTTTGGGCCAATATCGCACAGGCCAACGCCATCATTAATTTTCTTGCCGACCGTGTGGGCCCGGGGGTAGATGATGCAGTGCTTCAAAACACTATCGGCGAGGCCTATTTTATGAGGGCTACCGCTTACTTTTATTTAGTAAGGCTTTGGGGTCCGGTGCCTATTATCGAGAACAACCTTGACTATGTTAGCAGGCCGGCTATAAATACCAACAGGATCGAGGATGTATATACCCTTATTGAAAGTGATTACAACACAGCTATAGAAAAACTGTATGAAAAAGTGAGGACCTCGAACTATGCCAACAACGGCCACGTATCGAAAGGTTCTGCGAAAGCGATGCTTGCAAAAGTGCACCTCTACCAGGGCGAATATGCCGAAGCAAGGCAGCTTGCCGAAGAGGTGATCAACAGCAATGAGTTCAAGCTCCTTGGCGGGCCGCAGGTTCCGAACAAATCTTTTGGCGACCTGTTCACCTACCCGAACAACAATAATGAAGAGTCGATATTTGCATTGCAGTGGGTAACTGACGGTAACTACGGTTCTGCAAGCAACTGCAACACGCAGTTCGGCATCAGCACCGCTGCGCTTACCACTTCAAACGCTTCGTATGGCGGTGTATTCGCACCTTCGCAGGATGTGCTTGACCTGTATGAGGACGGTGACATCAGGAAACATGAAACGATAATGTTCCCCGGCGACAGCTACCCTAATATGAAAGTTATTGTGAACGGTACCACGGAACAGGTAGGCTTTACCGTACCAGCTGCCGACCAAATAGGCGGACAGGGCGCGGGCGCTGCCATCAAAAAATACTGCCAGGGTATTGTGAACGGCAATGCCACAGGGCCAGTAGACAACTGGGCAATGATGGAGAACAACACCTACATCATGCGCTATGCCGAACTGTTGCTGATACATGCCGAGGCAGTGCTTGCCGGTGGCAGCAGCACATCGGATGCCGGGGCGCTTGCTTCGTTCAATGCTGTTAGGGTAAGATCCAACCAGCCTGCGCTTGCCAGCATTACCTTTAATGATATCTTCCTGGAAAGAAGGCGCGAGCTTTGCTTTGAAGGCGATTTCTGGTTTGACCTGGGCAGGATACCAAGGGCACAGGCGACCGCTATTATAGCCGCACAAAACAGGGGCAATATGTTCCTGGAAGAGCACTTTACACCAGACGAGTCTGACTTTTACCTGGACTACCCGGATAATGATGTGGCCAAGAACCCATTATTGCTGGCCGACCCGGTACCTTATGAATTCAATTAAAAAAATACGATATGAAAAATTTAAATTTTAAACATCTGTTGGGTTTGCTTGCCGTATTTACGATCGCTTTATTTTCGGCATGCAGCAATGATGACAGCGCAGGAGGCGGACAGCCGGTGATCGAGAGCGTTAGCCTTGCCAAAAACGATTCGCTGGTAGACAAAGGCTATGCCGATAATATGTACATCATCAGGGGTAAAGGGTTTACCGGCACACAGAAGATCTATTTCAATGAAACGGATACCTATTTCAACTCCACTTTCGTGACGGATGATGTGATACTCGTGACCATTGACAGGAACACGCCGTATGAGAATGCTCCGGACGAGCTGAAAGTAGTTACCCGTGACGGCACCGCTGTTTACCATTTTGTGGTAGCGCCGCCTGCACCTAACGTAAGGAGTTTCCAGCCGGTAAATGCTGCCGATGGCGAGCAGATCACGATCTACGGTTCGTTCTTCCTTAATCCTGTAGTAACCGTTGGCGGTGTGCAGGCAGAGGTGGTTTCTAATACACTGACCGAAATCGTGGCAATACTGCCTCCCGGTTCGCAGCTTAAAAAAGTGATGGTAACTACCATTTCGGGTGAGTCGGAATGGGGAACTGCCGTGGGCACTGCGATCTACGATGATGCATTTTATGCTCCGTGGGATATCGAGCCATGGAACAACCACACCTATGTAACTGATGCGGCAAAGGCATACCAAGGGGTAAAATTCATCAAGAAAACCATTGCCGGCTGGGACAACATCCAAGGCAACTGGGCATGGAACGACCAGCTTTCGCAATATACCGGCATCCATTTCTGGGTACGTTCTGATGATGCTGGCAAGCTTGTACCGATTATCAACGGCAACGGCTGGGGCGATGCGTCCAAAGCAGTGAATACAGGTACCGAATGGAAAGAATACCGCTATACATGGGAACAGCTTGGCAATCCTGCTGCACTACAGAACATAACATTCCAGGAATTTACCGGTGCATCGCATAACTATTACTTTGATAATTTCGGGTTTACTGTTGATTAACATCATATATAAGTTGTTTTTGTGTACATTCCCTGATTGAAAAGTCGGGGAATGTTTTTAAGCACAAAATCCAGACATTGTAAGACGTTGCAGTAAACCCTGTCCAAGATCATTAAACAATGAAAAAAATACTCTGTTCAATTTTTACACTGGCAAGCCTTTACGCAACAGCGCAGGGCAATAATTATGTGCAGGACTACACCAAGTACCAAGACCTTGCCATGACACCGCCGATGGGCTGGAACAGCTGGAACAAATTTGCCTGCAATGTAGATGAGGACATGATAAAGCAAATGGCCGATGCCATGGTGAGCAGCGGCATGAAGGATGCGGGGTATACCTACATCAATATTGATGACTGCTGGCATGGCGACCGGGATGCGCAGGGATTCATCCATCCCGACCCAAAACGTTTTCCGAACGGGATGAAAGCCCTTGCCGACTATGTGCACAGTAAAGGACTGAAGCTGGGTATTTACAGCGATGCCGGAAGCCAGACCTGTGGCGGAAGGCCGGGCAGCCGCGGGTATGAATTTCAGGATGCGATGACCTATGCTTCGTGGGGTATTGACTACCTGAAATACGACTGGTGCAACTCTGAAGGGCTGAAAGCAGAAGGCGCTTATAAAACCATTACCGCTGCGCTGAAGCATGCCGGCCGGCCAATAGTATTGAGCATTTGCGAATGGGGCACCGATGAGCCCTGGATCTGGGGCCAGAATGTAGGGCACCTGTGGAGGACTACAGGCGACATCTATAATTGCTTCGACTGTATTAAAGACCACGGCTCCTGGAAGGCATTCGGCGTAATGCAGATATTAGATAAGCAGGATGGCCTTCGCCGTTTCGCAGGGCCCGGCCACTGGAACGACCCGGACATGCTGGAGATTGGCAACGGGGCGCTTACTGCAGGCGAAGACAGGGCACATTTTACCATGTGGGCTATGCTTGCAGCTCCGCTTATTGCCGGCAACGACCTGAGAACAATGAATAAGGAAACTGCAGAAGTGTTGACTAACAAAGAAGTCATCGCAGTCAACCAGGACAAGCTGGGCATACAGGGATTTAAGGCGATTGCGGAGGACGGGCTGGAGATATGGGCAAAACCATTGCAGGGCGGCGACTGGGCTATTGTGTTCCTGAACCGTACGACTTCTGCAAAAAAGATTGACTACGACTGGTCTATACAAAGTATTTATGACGATATCAACAAGCTGGCTGCTTCGTTTAAAGCTACTACCTATAAAATTAAAAACCTTTGGGATAAAAAAGACAAGGGAACGGCAACAACCAAAAAGGCTTTTAAAGCCGACCTGCCTGCCCACGATGTTATCGCCTTAAGGCTGACTAAAACAAAATAGTATGAGGAATATAATAAAAGCCATGCCTGTAGTATTGTTTACGGCATTGTCTTTCGGGCAGGGCGTGAAAGAATATGGACAGCTTAGCGTGAAAGGCACACAGCTTACAGATAAGGACGGAAAGCACGTGATGCTGCGCGGTATGAGCTTTGGGTGGCACAGCTTTTGGCCAAGATTTTATAATGCCGGCGCCGTAAAGTGGCTGAAAGACGACTGGCATGCGAATGTAGTACGTGCCGCCATGGGTATCGAGATTGGCAGCAAGGGACTGACCTATAAAGAAAACCCAGCTGACAGCAAGGCAAAGATAAAAGCCGTGGTTGATGCCGCCATTCAGGAGGATATCTATGTGATCATCGACTGGCACAGCCACAACATCAACCTGAAGGAGGCAAAGGCTTTTTTTGATGAAATGTCTAAAACTTACGGGAAGCACCCGAACGTTATTTATGAGATATTTAATGAGCCGGACGAGGAAAGCTGGGCCGATGTGAAAGCCTACAGTGAAGCGGTGATAAAAGTGATCCGGAAAAACGATCCGGACAATATTATCCTCGTTGGATGCCCGCATTGGGACCAGGACATTAACCTGCCTGCCGCCGACCCCATTAAAGGCTATGGTAACCTGATGTACACCGTACATTTTTATGCCGCGACGCACAAACAGGAATTGCGCGACCGCACCGATGAAGCAATTAATAAAGGCTTACCGGTATTCATATCCGAATGTGCCGGGATGGAAGCCACCGGCGACGGGCCGTTGAATGTGGAAGAATGGGAGCGCTGGATCCAGTGGATGGAAGCGCGCGGCCTGAGCTGGATTACGTGGTCGGTGTCGGATAAGGATGAGACCTGCAGTGTACTTAAAACATCAGCGGCATCTGACGGGAACTGGGCAGCATCCGACCTGAAGGAGAGCGGGGTTAAAACAAGGGAATACCTGAGGAAATTAAATCCTGCTCCCATTAGCATTAAAAAATAATCTGTAAAAATAAGTTGGGTTAGTTTAAATTTGGGTTAAGAGCCTCTGCGAAAGCGGGGGCTTTTTGTTTAAGGGCAAAAAAAAAGGCAGTGGGCTACCACCCCCACTGCCGACATCTATAAAAATCAAAACTTTTCAACACTTTGAAAATTACTTTCATAAAAACTTAAAAAGCAGGCAGGATTATGTAAGACATAATTCAGTTAGGGAGGGGCGGTATTTAAGAGGGGCTTTAATACCCGAATCATTAACCCCGCCATGCTTTTCTTTCAGGATGTGTATCTAATTTGTCCTTGCAACTACAAACATTATGATGTTTTATCCTGAGTCAAAATTCAGCAAAAAGAATGATCCGGCATAGGTAGGAATTACCTGTTTTTGTAAAACAGGTAATTCCCGCAAAAAACGAAACTACATTACAGGAAGCTCATCAACCCGTATAAAGCCATGCTGTATGGCATAGATTACAAGGCCGGCAATGTTCTTTGCTCCGGTCTTGGCAAACAGCGTAGTTTTATGCCCCTCTACGGTGCGTGGTGTTAAGAACAGCACCTCCCCTATTTCTTTGGCGGTCATCTGCTGGCAAATAAGGCGCAGCACCTCTATTTCCCTTTCGGATAACGAGTCATCCTCATCAAGGGCCGGCTTTGGTGTTTTAGAAGATATCTGACCCCTTACGGCTGCAAGCTGGTCTTCCTTAAAATAATAACCCTGCCTGTCTACAATGCGAATGACATCAACCAGCTCTATTGGCGAGATGCCCTTTGGTAAAAATGCCGAAACACCTGTTTTGAGCATAAAGCCCATGAAGCTGAGCTGGTAATGGGAGGAAACCACGATTACTTTAATATCCGGGTAATCGGCCTTAAGGTGATTCGTTACCTCTATACCGTCCATACCCTGCATTTTAAGGTCCAGCAATAATATATCCGGCAATACCGCATCCGACGCCAGCCGCGAAAGCAGGTCGGTACCGTTATTGGTGGTAAAAAGAACTTCCATACCATCGCAGCTGTGCAGGTAGCCCTGCAGCAGGCTTACAATAAGGGAATCATCATCGGTGATTGCTATCCTGATATTTTTCATAGTTGTTTGTTTATATCGTTGCCGCTATAATGGTGGTCGTGCCCTTCCCGATTACGGACTTCACCCTGTATTTTGCGTTAAGGTACTGCATCCTTAGTTCGAGGCTGTTGAGCCCGAGCCCTTTTTTAAGCTGGCCTGTATCGAATCCGCGCCCGTTATCAGTAACCGACAGGGCTATGCATCTTTCCGTATGGCGAAAGGTTACCTTCACCTCTGTGGCGCCTGCATGTTTTATGATGTTGGTAAGCAGTTCCTGCACCACACGCAGCAACTGTATCTTAATATCCGGCGAAAGGTCGGCTGTAACCCGTATATCGCTATAAAAATCAAGCGTGAATTTTTCCTTCCAGGGATGGAGCACCTGCCCTATAAGCTCCTCGGCCCTTGAGAATTCAAGCAGTGGCGGCGTAAGGTCGTGCGATATCCTCCTGGCCTCGGTAATGCTCTCGCCTAACAGGCTTTCGATCTCTGGCAGCGCTGCGCCTATCTGGCTTTTCATCCTGATGAGTGTAAGCTTGCCAATAAGGCTGTCGTGAAGGTCGGCCGCAATGCGCCCGCGCTCTTTTTCCTGCACCTGAAGGCTGGTTTCCATCAGCATTTTCTGGTGTTCCAGCTGCGTTTGGGCTTCACGGAGGTTGGCCTCAGTCATGCGTTTATAACCTGCATGCATGATCTTCACCACAAAAAGTATAATGGTAAATATCAGCACAACAATAATTGTGATCCATATAGCAATTACCTTGGGGTCCTGCCACTTTTCCATAGAGAATACTCAAGCGTTGTTAGTGATTCAAAAATAGGAACTTTATTGTAGTAATTATGGAATAAAATATTTAATTAAATCGTGGTTTTCCTTTGCAGAGTCGGCTTCTTTAACCTGCCGTTTTTCCATACAGAATAAGTCAGATACATATAAAGCGCTATTATCATCACAATATTGATATGGAAAAAATAGAATTTGAGCCCTGTTTTTTCATTAACAAGAAAATTGAACGGTAAAAATACTATAAGTGTAATAGTAAAAAAGACAAGCAAAACGGTATTCAATACGAAATTATTCCAGTGTGACTCTTTGAAACTACTAATCCGTTCCAGATAAAATGCCAAAGCCATTAAAACAACTATAAAGTTATCTACAACTTTTGAATAAGGCTGAAATTGCTTTGCATCGAGTTTATTCAATATGAAAAAATAAAATATTTCTCCAATTATATAAGCCATGCCAATGATGCCTATTATCAAAAATATCCTATTGTATTTTTTCAGTAAAAGTTTATTGTATAAATATAAAAAAAAGCCCAGATCAATAAGACTGTATATAAGAAGTATTATAAAATTATTGCCCAGTTTTCCCAAAATCCTTGCGGAAAGGTCAAGACAGAGCATCAATAAAAGGTAAACCGTAAGGCTTTTGTGGATTTTATCCAAAGATTTATTATATACCAATCCTATAATAACCCCCGTGGTAAGTACCACGGGGGATAAAAAACTAAAGAAGGTGCTAAAGTCTGAAAACTTCATTAATTAAACTAATTTGCTTGCCTCTAATAAGTAAAAGCTTTCTTCGGTTGCAATAGAAGTATATGGTGGTACCGGTGTTGCATAATCATCAAATTGAATTAATGTCTTGTCGTTTTGGTTGGCAATGATCATATCCGCGGTCATAATTCCTTCGTCTCCACCAACCTGCAATCCCAGTGTTCCCATGCACTCACTGGACTCAAAGTCATCTGCATGGATATTAAATGCCTTGAACATACCTACGGGATCGGAAGCCTGTTTTGGTGTCCAGGTCTTATAATTATCAACCCATCGGTCCATACGCGCCTTAGCTTCCAAATCGGGAATGGTATGCGAGCCGGAAAGGGTCCAGTACACTTTGCACGGCTGTGTGTAAGCCGAGATTTGCGACTTGAATTCCTTTTTATCATATGCCTGCGGAATCAGGAAAAAAAAGAGGTCGTTTTTATAAATGCCCGGATAAGCGTGAATGTATTCTGAGGTTACGGGATACGAGGTGTTCGTATAGGAAAAGCGGTTTCCACACCCGAGGGCTGTAACTAAGGCCGGGCCATCTTTAATGATAGCATTCCAGTTGGCAATACTCTGTAAGATATTACGGTTGGTCATAGGGTATATATTTAATTGGTTACTATTGGGGTTTGTTAAATTCCGTGAGTCAATTTTAACAAATTTAGCTTTTCCGATCTTATGATAAAAGAATAAAGCGATTATTTTATTGCTATATTATTGTATTTGCTTATCCTCATATCTCTCAATATCTTATATCCTTGTTAAAAATAATCCGTAATATACAACCCAACGTTAATTTTAATACTTTAGCAGGCATATAATACTAAAACAATGAAAAAACTAATGTATCTGTTCGTAGCACTCTGCCTTACGACAGTAGCTTCGGCACAAAAATTAACTGAAAAAGACATTCAGGGCACATGGAAGCTTGCCTCCCTTGAAGCAGGCGGAATGAAAATTGATGTTGTAGCGGAAAAGATCAACCTTTCTCCGGAACAGGAAGCAAAAATGACTCCGGAGATGAAACAGCAGATGGAAGCCGGTATGGCACAGGCTATGGAAATGTTCAAAGAGTCGTATGCCTATATAGATGGTAAAAACCTTAGGCAGACTATGGGGCCTGAAGAGCAAAAAGGAACATTTGTACTTGCTAACAAAGATGGCAAAAACATAATAACGCTGACTAAAGATGATGGAACTACCGAAGAAATTACGGTTTCTATAGTAGACAAAAAGCTTCACCTGGTGCAATCCGGCGAAGGTGCGAGCGCTGATTTTACCTACACCAAGCAGTAAAATTTCAAATGCCATATATAAAAAATCCCACGCAGTGCGTGGGATTTTTTTTGTAAACCCTATACCATAAGCGGAATACAAGCGTTACCCTATTTTACTATATTCGCCTAAACTTACGGCCCGTTATGACAAAAACGATCTTACTCTTTGTTGCCTGCCTAACCACTGCACTGGCTGCGGCACAAGAGATCACCGAAAAAGACCTTATAGGCAGCTGGAAAATGTGTGCCTTTGATATCAATGGCATCCACTGGGACTTTAAATCAGATACTGTAAAACTGCCTCCTGAACTTTTAAGCTCTTTGGGCGAGAGCCAGAAAGCAGCTATGATTGCCGACGTAAGGGAAGGATTGGCTGATTACAAAGAAGGCACGATGGCGTTTAAAAAAGGCTATTACATGGAACAATCTATGGCAGGCCAGGAAGCAAGCGGTACCTATACCATCGAAAAAAAGGACAATTTTTACCTGATAAAAGTTACCAACCATGATGCCGGAAATACCGTTGAGACGCTTGGAGTGGCACTGGTAAATGGCCAGCTGCACATCAGCATGCCGGATGATATTGGCGGCACCACGATATTGATCTACTGCAAATAATCCTGAAACGTGAAGGAATCGCCCCGTCTGTTTCTCATCGTGACAACTAATCTTCTCTTTCCACGCTTATTCCAACTGCCAGTGCATTGGCGAGGTATTCGTAGGCAAATTTGTTTTGCAGGGTTATCTTGTAGTCTCCTTTTTTTAGCGGGACATTTTCTTTTATAAAAGTATGCAGGTCGCAGATATCACCGGAGCATTCTGAAAGGTCGTTGCCATCTGCGTCTTTGAGCTGCAGGTTGAGCAGTATATTTTCTTTTTCGCCGGAAGGCCCTTCTATGGTTACCGCCACCGGCACGGTAAGGTATTGCGGATCATAAACATGAGAGAATTTTAATTTAATATCGCCCGCATCTATATCCTCTTTAAGCTTGAAGCTGAATGTTTTTACATCTTTCGCCATCCAGCGATTGTCTTCAAAGTCATCGCTTGTCTCCGTATACACAACAGACTTTTGGCAGGAAAATAAAATAAATACTAACAATAATGGCAGTAGCTTTTTCATCATGATGAATTTATTAATTTTATCAGGCATTTTTACACATCAATCTATATAACAGAGTATTCATCACTAAATTACAAAAAAATAAACATATACTTTAAATGTAACATGCACCATTTGAGATAGGCCGGTGATGAATGAAACCATTATTAATGTTAATGAAATTACAAACCGGTAGAGACTCTATAATCGTTTATTATAACTCCGGATGGCTATAAAAATACGTCTGCCCTGCCTTTCCGCAATAATATTTGACTAACTTTACCTTACAAACAAACACGGTATGGAGTTATTCATTTACATTTTTGCATCGCTTTTCTCTGTTATTAACCCTCTTGGGGCAGTCCCTATCTTCGTGGGGCTCACCCAGGATGACACCAAAAAAGAGCGCCAGCGCATTTCGCTGTGGACTGCCATAAATGTATTTCTCATCATGGTTATCTCGTTCTACGTAGGCCAGTATGTACTTGCCTTCTTTGGCATCAGCATCGATGCGTTGCGTATCGCGGGCGGGTTTATAATCGTGAATTCCGGTTTCTCGCTACTCAATAGGAAATTCAGCAAAAGCCGCGGCGTGAACAAGGAAGTGGAGACCGATGCCCAAAAACGAAACGATATAGCCCTTACCCCACTGGCCATCCCGATGCTTGCCGGCCCGGGTTCCATATCGCTGCTCATAGCCATGTACCAGGATTATAAGGACGAAATTCAAAACCAGGTCATTGCCTGCCTTGCGATGTTGGCTGTAGCGCTGGTTATCTTCCTTATTATGCGAAGCTCCCATTACCTTGACAGGATATTAGGAGCCTCGGGAATTGTTGCCATATCAAGGATAATCGGGTTTATAGTCATCGCAATCGGTATCCAGTATATTGCAAGTTCTGTAGTGAATATCGTGGAGTCCATCAATTTCGGGTAGCTTTTTCACACTCATATTCTCTACAAACTTTGCGTTTTGGAATTTCTACTTCTTGATGTGATACACGATCTTCATTTCTACTACATACTGCAGGCAAACCTCAGGGTCGGACGGATTAATGACCTTATCGAATGATGAGGTATCGATTCCCTGGTAGTAGAAAGTTTTTGCCTTTCTTGCTTCTTTTCGCACATACTGCTGGTCGTTAGTCACATAGTTTACCTCAGAAGATTCGAATGCGCTGTATTTCTGGTATTGTGTGCGGGGCTGGACGCTGTAGTAGCTGTCCTGTATGATATTGAAATCATCCGACAACGTTGCCTTAAATGCCTTTACATACTTTTGCTTTTTATTATCAATGGATTTTACTGCCTCGTCAAATAATTTGGCATACAGCGCGTCGACATTCTCATTGATATATTCCGCCTTTACAATATCATATATAGCAAATTCGGAAGCTATATCGGTAAGCTGGTTAAATGCTTTTACGTTAGTAAGCCGCACGATAATATTCTTCTTTACCTCAAAGCCGGTCTCCTTTTGCACGGCCCTGGTTTCGCCCACCTCATAATCGTATATCCTGGTCTGCGATATAAAGTCGATATAAATATCCGATTCTTTTACACCTAAGGACCTGGCTTCCTTTACAAAGCCATCAATACGTTTTTTGATGCCTTCGTTGCATCCCTTAACTGTTTTGGATTCATGGTTGATGCCCAGTGTTACCACCAGCACATCGGGCCGCACATTCATAAGCACGCGGGTAGATATGGTAAACTGGTCGCCGCTTGCAGAGATGGAATTTTGGGGCGTTTGGTTTTGCCGGCCGCCGCCATAGTAGTTATTGTTTTCATTGTAGGCCTGGTTGCCGCTTATCTGGGCGGTGGCATTGATACATCCGAGAATGAAAACTGAAAGAAGGAATTTTTTCATGATTGTTTATTTTTTATATTGATTTATTTACAGGCCCTGGATAACTTGTACCTGTTAGTTTTAAACTCGTGACAAACCTAATTCCCGTGCCAAAAAAAAGCACAGTAAACCCATGGCAAACAGCCTGTAAAGTATTTTTCAGTAGTTTTACAGTGGTTTTACAGTAGGCCACATAGCCTATTTTCATACTTTTACTACCGGATGAACGACATTGCCCTCTTTTACCTGCTCAAGCAAAAAATACTTGTAAAGTACAGGGAGCACTTCCCGTATTACAGCGGCGACATCCATAAGTTTGGCAATAAGGAGATCGCGCAACTTATCGATTTAATAGAGAAAGAATGCAATGAGAGGGTAAGCGAGAAATGGGTATATACGCACCTGAAGCCTATAGCCAACGACAAGCTGCCCCGTAAGGACATGCTGAATATCCTGTGCCGGTGGACAGGATTTACCGACTGGGATGAGTTTGCCTTCAACAATAAAAACATTCCGGAAGCGCCAAAAGAAGTTCTCCCGAAAAATAAAAATAACAACAAGAATATAGTATACGCCGGTATGGGAATAGCAGCCGTTTTATTAGCAGCGATTATAGGCCTCACATCGGTTAAGGGCGATACCTTCATCTGTTTTAAGGACAAGTACACCAAAAAGGAAATTGAAGGCGACAAGGTGATCGTGAACATCCTTAAAAAGAGCGGAAAGGAAAAGCTGCCGCGGAAAGGCAATTGCTTTTTGCTAAAGGACATGGATACCGAAACCGTACTGATTGTGGAAAGCGCCTACTATAAACCCGATACGCTACATATTGCTGCCGGAAGCAGCAGGGGGAATTATGAGTTCGACCTGCAGCCGGATGATTATGCCATGATGATGCGCGCTTACCTGAACAACAATGCCGAGGATTGGAAAAAAAGGAAAAGCCAGCTGAATGACATTATTTCAGATGATGCGGTGATCGAAGAGATCATGTTCGATGACATTGGGGTTGAGTTTTTAGACAAGGCCGAATTTATCAGCAAGATGACAACGCCTTCGAAGATCTCGAAGGCAATGGAAATAGTTGAAATTGAATATAAAGAGAATAAGATTGTTTCACTAAAATATATGCAAAAAGAAAAATGAGAATAGTTTTAGCCATTACCACCCTCATGCTTGCTAACATAGTGGGCGCACAACAGGCCCAAACAAGGGCCAACCCGGCAACGGCACTGTCGCCAAAAGCGATGGAAGCCTATGAACTGAAAGCGGAATCGAAAGCCGGGGAGTTTTTCAATTATGTAGAACTGCTTACCGACCCCACCGCTAATGCCGAGATGAAAACACAAACTACAGCCGAAGCCGCAAAGCTTTACGAAAACGACGGCATTACTATCGAAAATATATTCGATGCGAAAGGCAACGTGGTAACCGTAAAGAAATTACTGGAACTGGCTGCATCGCAAAAGCAAAAAGCAAGCCTTTCGATGACAACGTTCAACATCATGAAAAGGGGCGAAAACAGCAGGCGCAAGGACTGGCTAATGACCTACGAACTTATAATAGGTAAAAGGGTACTGACCGTCAGCCAGGGATTCTATATCGTTTTGGAAGACAAGAAATTCGGCACCACCATCAAACAGGTCTGGAATTCGTATCTGGGCGAAATGAGGATCATTAAAAAATAATGACTGCTTTATCATAAAAAAATCCTCAGGAACTCCTGAGGATTTTTTTATGACTGTAATAGGCATCCCGACTGCGCTCGATGTGACAACGTCTATCGACATGTTATACGTAAATATTCCTGTATACCGTTGTCAGTTCGAGCGCAGTCGAGAACATTATTGTGCCTTATGCTTTTCCATTTCCAGGAAATCCCTGCTCAGTAATGCCGTAAATATCGTTGAGCCTTTTTTGTTCATGTGCGACTTGTCAAAGGCATTCTTCACCTCCCACAGCTCTTTATGTTTGTTCGGGTCGGCAACATCAATTACATAGTCAGGCAGCTGTTTCTTTATAGCGTGTATTTCCCGATAGCTGGCCAGCCTTGGCTGAATGATAAACCGCACCTCTATGCCATATGCTTTGGATTTTTCTATGATGTCTTTCATCATTTTCAAATGTTCCGCATTGTATTTTTTTGCAGAGGGTTCAGCATATTCCTTTTCAGCGTTGATCCTTGCCTTTATTAGCTTGGTAGTATCTTCCTCAAATCTTGCCCTGAACTCCTGAAGCTTCTTTTTTGGTTCTGGTCGGTAACCAACTTGATCTCATCGTCATAATCTACATACCCATCATGGTGTTCACCCAGCCATACATTAGCATCCTTGCTGGTTTCCTGCAGCGGGTTATTTAGGTAATTGAAACCGAAATAATGTATCAGGAAAGCGTAAACGTAATTGAAGTAACTTCTTTTCACCGGAGCGCCATCCCTGAGGTAGCTTACCAAATGGCCTGCATAGTTGGCATCCATCCAATAAGAGGCTTTCCTTGACGATATATTCTGGAACTCCAGCCCGTCCATAGGGTTCAGCTCAAGGAAAACATATTTTACCGGCCTTTCCTTCATTTTTGAATAATCCCTCAGAAAAGCATCGTATTGATAGTATGTTTCGAACAGCTTGTTTGCCGGCGTACCGAGGTTAAAGCCTTTGGTACTTAATCCGTTGGCATTATTTATTGAGTCAAACACCGATGGTACGATATGCCTTATGGTACGGCTCGTGCCAAAAAACAGCGTGTTATACTTGTTTATATTTTCCTTTAGGTAATCATAGCGCACTTCAAAGCGGTCGTCCTGCACCGGGTAAAAAGTACAGATATTAATAACCAGGTTAATCGCTGACACGCAGAGTACAAACAGGGTGGCTCTCTTTAAAAATTTTTTCATCTGTCGCCGGGATTAAAATTGAAAATATATGAATTCCTGCTCACTGCCGAAGAATATAAATATCAGGCCTATAAGTACAAAATAAAAGGCCCATCGCACTACTGCCGGCAGCTTTATTCCAAACCGTTCGAGGGCATAGTTGTTTTCGCGGCCCAGCCATTCGATCACCATAAAGAACGCGATCAGGGCAAACAACAGGTACGGCTTTATCGTCGGCACTGTGAACAGCGACGATGAGAATATCCCGCCGATATAATCGAATGCATGGCTAAGGCTTTCGGCACGGAAGAAAATCCACGCGAAAACCGCGAGTGCAAATGTGGTGGTCAGCTGGAAGACTTCCCTAATGTTGGGGAACAGCCTGCCCTGTGCAACGATATCAATATTGTTACGGTTGGTCTTCATGATGATGGAAGGCATAATGAACAAAGCATTCAGTCCGCCCCAGAAAAGGAAGGTCCAGTTGGC
Source organism: Flavobacterium album (assembly GCF_003096035.1). Taxonomy (NCBI): domain Bacteria; kingdom Pseudomonadati; phylum Bacteroidota; class Flavobacteriia; order Flavobacteriales; family Flavobacteriaceae; genus Flavobacterium; species Flavobacterium album. The sequence continues at coordinate 230,943 of NZ_CP029186.1, forward strand.
CCCGTGCCAAAAACCGCTCACCAGGAATATGATGAAGGTGTTCCGTATGCGCATCCAGTTGCCGCCCTTGCTTCCGCCAAGGGGAATGTAGAGGTAATCCTTGAACCATGTGGATAACGAGATGTGCCACCGTCTCCAAAATTCGGCAATATCACGGGAGAAATATGGGAAGTTGAAGTTCTTCAACAACTCGAAGCCTAACAGCCGGGCACTGCCCAATGCGATATCCGAGTAGCCTGAGAAGTCGCCGTAGATCTGGAACGTGAAAAAGATAGCGCCTAAAACCAGTGTGCTCCCCGACTGCTCTGCCGAATTATTGAATATTTCATTGGCAAAGTAGGCACAATTGTCGGCGATAACGATCTTTTTGAAAAGACCCCACAGCATCTGCCTAAGGCCATCAACTGCCTTTTCATAACGGAAAACCCTTGGCTTTTCTATCTGTGGCAAAAGGTGCGTTGCCCTTTCGATAGGGCCGGCCACCAATAGGGGGAAGAAGCTAACGAACAGCGTGTAATTTACCAGGTTATACGTAGGCTGTATCCTTCTGTTGTAGATATCAAAAACGTAAGACAAACCGTGGAAGGTATAGAAAGATATCCCTATCGGGAGGATGATATTCAACGTAGAGTAATGCGGCGACATACCCATCGAGCGCAAAAGGTCTGCAAAAGATTCTATAAAGAAATTGTAGTATTTAAAGAAGCCGAGAAAGCTGAGGTTAAGGCCTACGCTTATGATGAGCCACGCTTTCCGGACCGCATTAGACTCCGACCTTTGGATCATGATACCCGACCCGTAATCAAGCGCGGTAGAGAACGCTAACAGGAATACAAAGCGCCAGTCCCAGCATCCGTAAAAGAAATAACTCGCCAGCAAAAGCATTATATTCTGAACCTTCAAGGATCTTTTGGTAACGAACCAATACAGAAAAAAGATGAGGGGAAAAAATAGCGCGTAGCTGAAAGAATTAAATAACATATAGTTTATTTTGCCTTTGGGTTTCTGTCAATTACATCACAACCGCCAACCTAATCATCAGTCACACAGCACTAACGGGTCATAACCTGCGGTTCAGGCGGCAATATTAACATTATTAAATGATACAGGCAAACAATCCCCATCAATATTTCGACAAATTTAGTCGAATTAGTTATTTTTCGCCGCATGTATGTGCAGGCCACATTCTTTTTTCCCATTTTCCCACCACCAGCGCCCAGCCCTGAAATCCTCATCTTTGGTGATTGCACGGGTACACGGCGCGCAGCCAATGCTCAGGTAACCTCTTGCATAAAGGCTATTGATGGGTATGCCATATTTATTGACTACACTCTCCACCTCATCAAGCGTATAGTCCAGCAGGGGATTGTATTTTACGAGTTGGTTGGCTTCGTCCCATTCCAGATAGTCCATGGTTTCCCTGTTGGCCGATTGCTGGGCACGCAGGCCAGTGATCCATAACGAAGCGCCTTTGATCGCTTTTTGAAGCGGCACCACTTTGCGTATGCGGCAGCACTCTTTGCGGCTTTCGATGCTGTTGTAAAATCCGTTGATGCCGTCTTTATGTACATACTCCCTAATGTCTTTCTCATCCGGGAAAAACGTTTCGATCTTTAGTGACGGATATTTATCAAGCGTTCGCTGGAACACTTCGTACGTTTCGTTGAACTGCCTGCCGGTATCGAGCGTAAAGGCAGATATTTCGTCCGAATAAGGCGCTATATAATGCTTGAGCACTTGGTCTTCTATTCCAAAGGAAGTAGAAAATACTTTTTTGCCCTGAATGTTTTGTAGTATAAAAGGTATCGCATCTTCAATCGGCATTCCTTTTAGTTGTGCATTAAGCTGCTGCAGCCTGTATGTGTCCATGCTTGTATTCATTATCCCTTCGCAAATGAAAGGGTGGTTAATTATTGTTCAAATATAACTATTAGCCTATAGATTTAATAGAGTATTTGAATAAAAAAAATCTTACGCGCCTGTTAAATCGTGTAAAGTCTTGTGCTGCAGCAACTCCAGGGTATTATCGCGCACCTCGGCAAGGAATTTATTAAGCGAGCAGACATCCTCATGCGGGCAGTCGTCACACTTTTCGTAGTAGTTAAGGCTCACGCAGGGCAGCATGGCGATAGGCCCGTCGAGGACCCTGATGAGGGTTGCCGCCGTGATAGTCTTAGGGTCTTTTAAAAGGTAGTAGCCCCCACCCTTGCCTTTTTTAGAGCCAAGGATACCAAATTTCTTGAGGTCAAGCAGTATGGCCTCAAGAAATTTTTTAGGTATCTGCTCATTTGCGGAAATATCAGATATCAGCACAGGCACGGTACTATCCTGCCTGGCAATATAGATGAGCGCCTTAAGCCCGTATTTCGTCTTTTTTGAAAGCATTTATTTTTTCAGTAAAAATACCTCAGCCATCATACAGCGTGCGCTTCCGCCACCGCAGGCCTCAATAGTATCAAGGCTGGAACTAAGGATTTCAGTGTGTTTTTCTATTTTTGCAACCTGATCTTTGGTAAGCACCTGCCTTGCGGAATCGCTCATTACAAGATAGCTTTTGCCATTGGCGCCCTGCACCTGCAGCATGTTGCCAGCAAAATGGTTCAGCTGCTCTTCGGTAAGGAGAATAATCTCCTTGCCATCGCCACGAAGGTTTTCAAGCACCATCTTACGTTCTTTTTTATCATCAATACAATCGGCGCATATTACTGCGAATGTATCGCCAATACACATCATAACGTTGGTATGGTAAATATTCTTGCGTTCGCCGTTAACGGTCTGGAAGGCTTCGAATATCACAGGCGTAAATTCAAAATCCTCGCAGTATTCTATCAGCAGCTCTTCATCGGCACGCGGCGACAATGCACAATAGGCCTTGTGGTTCACCCTGTCGAGCACAATGCTCCCGGTGCCTTCGAGAAATATATTATCTTCCTCGGCCGATGTATAATCCACTATATTTTCGATATTGAAGCCTTTATCCTCCAACATGTCCAGGATATCCTCCCGGCGCTCGCTGCGGCGGTTCTCGGCAAACATCGGGTAGAGCGCCACATCGCCATTGTCATGGAACGATACCCAGTTGTTTGGGAATATCGAATCGGGCGTATCCGGGTCAACCGTATCATCCACTACAACCACGTTAATCCCTGCCGCACGAAGCTTTTCTACAAAAGCATCAAATTCCTGCTGCGCCTTGGCATTCACCGTTTCCGGAAGCAGGTTGTCCATTACCTTTTGGTAGTAATTATTTACGGCTGTCTGTTCATTCATCCGGAATGCCACCGGGCGTATCATCAATAATGTATCTGTAATCTGTCTCATTTTCTATATTTCCTTAATCCCTTATCAAAGGTAATGTCGAGCATCGTAAAAGCCCTTCCTGTTTGGCAATTTCTGCATACGGCACTTCCTCCACCGTAAAGCCTCTTTCGAGCAGCCAGTTTTTCAGTCTGCCAAATCCTTTCTCTATCACCACCACATCAGTATCGATAGAAAAAAAGTTCGATGTCATGTGGTACATTTCTTCCCTCTCAATATGGAAGAGGTTTTCCATCCCAAACAGGTTAACAAGATACAAATAATCTGCCTCTTCCCTAAACCCGCTCTTATAAATTACACCTTTATCTTTCCCCACCGGCTGGAAGCAGCAATCCAGGTGCAGTGCATTGTCGCGCGGCTCGAGCCTCGATTTTACAAGGTCGAATTCCTTTACGGTCTTATGCGGGAATAATTGCTTAATATATTTCACACCGTGCATGTTGGTGCGCGCCGTGATAAAATCTTTATAATCACTGCCTTTGTAGGTACCAATGAAAATATGGTCGTCCCACAATATCACGTCGCCGCCTTCAATATGTACTTCTTCCGGCGGGCGTACCACCTTATTGGGGTCCATCCTGTCGATGACATATTGTATCGCATCGAGTTCCCTTTCGCGGTCGGGCAGTATGTTCGCTTTGATAAAAATATCGTCGATAACAAAACCGATATCCCTGCTGAATATCTGGTTATAGTCTTTAATGATCTCGGGGCGGAATACCTCAACATCATATTTTTGGAAAACCTGGTTCAGCGCTTCCATTTCGGCACACATATCTTCTTCAACCGGATAGGTGCCTGCTTTTATATGTTCCAGCGATTTGGGGTCATAAGCCTCCTCAATAGTGGGCGTCGGGCCATTGCATTCTGCAGTGCCCAGCACTACCGCCCTGAGTCTTGATGTCTCGTTCTTTACGTTAAGTTTCAACATTGCTTGTTTGTTTGGCTTTTCGCAAATATAAAAAAAAGCCCCCGTAAGGAAGCTTTTTTCTGTACTATTCTCAGTAAGTGCTTAAAATTTAAAAAAATCAATATTTAACCACATAGGAACATAGGCTTACGAGAGAAATCATAAAGCTCAACTAAGTAACACAAAGGATGAAGCCTCGCTTCACTATGTGTCAATATGTTCCCTTCAATAATAATGAATAGCTATGAAACCTATGTATCTATGTGGTTAAATGGATTTCTAAGTTTATTTACCGTATAACAAATTTAACCGTGCTTTTCGAATTGCCGCTCACCATCGTAAGCATGTAAATACCTGACGCATAGCGCGAAGTATCTATCATATAGTTATCGCCTGAAACAGAGGGTGAAACATAAATAAGCTTTCCGGTAATGTCGCGTACTTCAAAAGTGGCATTCGCCGAAGCATCCGTCATTTTTATGCTGATGTGGTCTTTCGCAGGGTTTGGATAAAGCATCACAGAATTTACGCTTAACTCTTCTCTACCTAAGACAGCCAATGCTATGGTACCCTGGTAAGGGATAAAGTTTTGCTGTGTGATCGTCACCGAAAGCGGCACAAGTTCACCGGACAGGCCATTCAGTGTGATGATAGCCTGCCCACCGGAAACAATACCGGTCCCAACAACCACCCCGTTTTGTGTGATGACTACCGTTGCACCTTCAACAGCACATTGGACTGTAACAGTAGGTTCAGTCTCATTTATTGTGTCTTGGTGGGACGCTGTTATCTGCGCAGCCTCATTTGTCCTGAATATTACCGAAGGATCGCCGAACAATACCCATGTCTGCATTATTTCGATTGCAGTGCCGCTGTCGCCATAATTTTCCATCATGCTCATCTGCCCGTTATAGAACAGCCCTCCAAGTGTACATTTTTCGTTGCCCGGCTCGCTGTTAGTAATAAGCTCAGCCATCTCATCCTGTGTCTGCATCGGCTCGGCCCACGCCATAAGTATGGATGATCCTGCCGCAGCTATAGCGCCTGCCGGCATATCGTTGTGCGCTACCCTGAGCATAGCTTCGCAGAATGAAGTACCATTTGCAAAAGTCCCGTTATTGCAAGCTACTGAAACCACAAAAGGATACTTGCCGTTATTTTCCAGCGCATAGGCATCATTAATAGTGTACCAGCCGGTAACCATTACGTCCTGCCCGCCATGGCCCGTGTAGTTCAAAAGGCCCACACCGCCGTTAAGGGCATCCGCTACCATATACGGTTGCACATCACCATCTTCGTCATTTTCTCCATGGCTGCCATCATATAATTCGTGTACATAGCTATAACCATTGTCCAGCAGTTTTGTAGCGATATTCCGCATGTGCTGCCAATCGGGCTCGCCATCATCGCCAATGCCGTCGCCTTCGTTAGAGCCTATCCCTGCGGCACGGGTTATCCAGTTGCCCTCGCGTGGGTTAATTTCATATTCCAATGTGCGGTTTACCATCAGGGCTACTTCTTCAACAGTACCAGAGAACCTGCCAATCAGCGCTTCGGGATAATAGTCATCGCCTTCCAGCTGGGCATAATAGGTATCGCTCCACAGTTCTTCACCGCCACCGCTAATGCCGTAGCTGTAGGTTGGCAGTTCTTCATGGTCTCCCGCCAGGAGAATATAAATAAGCCCGGGATTATCATTATAAAAATCCTGAATATACGCTTTGATATCTTCGGGCGCATTACCTGTTTGAGATAAAGGCGCAACCGTGGTGCGGATGCCTTTTTTCCGTTTCCAATCGGCCAAAGGCGTAAGGGTTTCGATATAATCATCCGGTGCGATAATAAGCATTTCGCCGCTTTCGGCTACCGGCACATACATTTCGGAATTGATATAATGGTTTTGGTAAATTTGATTAAAAAGGTCTGTCGGGGTTGGATTATTATTGGCCAATTCATTTATTCCCTGTTCATCTTTGTTCGTAACGACAGTAGCCGTAATATTCCGGTACAGGCGCAGCTTTTTGGTGACAGGGTTGTATTGGTACGGATAAAATGAAACGGTCACACCACGGGTATCCCTGAGTATATAGGGTTTGGATATCGCGGCGAGACTGCCCGGATAAAATGCATCCTGCGTGTAGGCTACACCAGGCTCGTAAGCTATAGCTGCAGGGTTTATATTTCTTTTCAGGCTTCCTTTGGAGGGCAGCACTTGAATGTTATCGAATTCCTCAAAGCTGTCGTAAGAAATTACAAGGGATACATTCCCTGAATTGGGTACGATAACTGACTCTGAATGTACCGGAAGCGCCGGTGCTCCTTTTTCCATGGTCAGCACTTTCGAAGCGCTGCTGAAATCCTGGTAAACTGTACCATCCACATTTTTGGGATGCGACACAAAAGCGGGAGAAGAGTTTTTAAGCGTTATGCCATTGCCTGATCCCGGAACCAGTTTTATTTCCTGTGCTACTGCCACTGAAAACGAAAGCGAGGCCAACAGTACGAGAGTAAAGTTTTTTGTCATAATTTTATATGTTTTTGAAGGAAAGCGCGTTAAAGGTATTGATTTTTTCGCAACTAATTCATTACCGCACAAACAATTATAAACAAAAAAAACCGCTCCTGGTGAGAGCGGTTTACTATATAAAGCAGGTTATTACCTGTCTTCTGTTTTTACAAATGGCCTTAACGGAGCCCCGGTATAGATCTGCCTTGGACGGCCTATCGGCTCTTTGTTGATGCGCATTTCTTTCCATTGTGCGATCCAGCCCGGTAGACGGCCGATAGCGAACAATACGGTAAACATTTCAGTTGGGATACCCAACGCCCTGTAGATGATCCCTGAATAGAAGTCAACGTTAGGATAAAGGTTCCTTGATTTGAAGTACTCGTCCTGCAATGCTGATTCTTCCAGTTTTTTGGCAATTGTAAGCACCGGATCGTCAACACCTAAGGTTGCCAATACTTCATCGGCTGCTTTTTTGATGATCTTCGCACGCGGGTCGAAATTTTTGTATACCCTGTGTCCAAAGCCCATAAGGCGGAACGGATCTTCTTTATCTTTTGCTTTTGCAAGGTATTTGTCAGCATCGCCGCCATTAGCCTGTATTTCTTCAAGCATTTCAAGCACTGCCTGGTTAGCGCCACCGTGAAGCGGACCCCAAAGCGCCGAAACACCGGCAGAGATGGAAGCAAAAAGGCCTGCATGTGATGAGCCTACCATCCTTACCGTAGATGTAGAGCAGTTTTGCTCGTGGTCGGCATGAAGGATGAACAGCTTATCCAATGCGTTGATGACAACCGGGTTGCTTTTGTAAGGCCCCGTAGGAAGCTCGAACATCAGCCTCATGAAGTTCTCAACATACCCTTTTGTATTGTCGTAATAGTTCAATGGGAAGCCCATATTCTTCCTGTAGGTCCATGTGGCGATAACAAGGAATTTACCCATTGTCTTGCATACGGCCTCATACATATCTTTTTCGTTGGTAACGTTAACCGACTTAGGGTTGAACGCTGTCAGTGCGCTTGTAAGCGATGCCAGTACGCCCATCGGGTGGGCATTTTTAGGAAAACCATCAATGATGTTTTTCATTTCCTCATTAACGAGGGTGTATTTCCTGATGTCGTTCTCAAATTTTTCAAGCTCGGCTGCTTTCGGAAGTTCACCAAAGATCAAAAGATAAGATACTTCAAGAAAATTGGATTTTTCGGCAAGGTCTTCAATAGAATAACCCCTGTAGCGCAGTATCCCTTCTTCCCCGTCAAGGAAAGTTATTTCGCTTGTGCAGGAACCTGAATTCTTATAACCCGGGTCCATGGTAATCGCGCCGGTCTCACTGCGTAATTTATCGATATCAATCGCTACTTCATTTTCAGAGCCCACTATTATCGGGAACTCATATTTTTTGCCATCGATCTCTAATACTGCAATATTTGACATGATTTGTATTGTGATTTATAGTTCGGAAAAATTAATCCTGCGAATTTACTAAATTGTAATTTATTTATAAAGAAATTTACGTAAGAAAAAGGTTAAATGTAATAAAACAACAAAAGTTTGTATCAAGTTTTACCGACTGTTGAAAATTCCGTAAAAAAACGCACAGAGTATCATTACCTCACACAAAAAAAACCGGCACTTTCGTACCGGCTTTCCTCCGTTTAGTAGTTTTAAGGACTATTCCCTTATCACCTTTTCTACTTTCATTCCTTTTTCAGTAATAACTTTTACAAAATACATTCCCGCAGCCCTGGAAGACAGGTCTATCGAAGTGCTTGTATCGTTTATTATCGCGGTTTGCAAAAGCCTGCCGTTTATATCAAACAGTTCTGCCGACCTGATGGTTTCCTGCGCCATGATATTGATTGTATTTCGGGCAGGGTTTGGGTACACCGTTACTGAAACAGTGCCTTCTGGCTTCTCAACACCCATTACGGCTTCGAATAATGTCACCGCCTCGTTGGTCGCTATGCCAAAATTATAATCGAATACAATATTGGCCCGGCTCATCACTTCGTCACCTTCATGCAATGACTGGAGGGTTTTCATTTTGAACAAAACCTGCCCCTGCTCCTGAGGGCCAAGGTTTATGTTCTCAAACTTCAGTTCCAGCATGTTGCCGGTCAGCGATGCCGTAAAAGGATGGGTGCTGCTCATCAGCTCCAAAGATGCCGGATCAAACATTGCCTCATCAATCTGTTGTGTAACTACTACAAAGGTTGCAGCGGCATTGCCGGTATTTTCAAAATTTACCGCATAATGCAAATAGTCACCTATTGCGTTAATGCTCTCGGTTTCCCCCTCAAGGCAAACAATGTTATTCGGGTCATACGAGCCTGTTACAATTTGGTGCAGTTCAAAATTATTATCATTCGGATTTTCATCGGTATCGAAAGGCGTTACCGAGGCAGAGAAATCGAGTGCATCGTCAATATTCAGTGCAGGCGTATCTGTCGGACCATTGGCATGAAGCCTGATCGTCATCAGCCGTGTTTCAAAAGGCATCAAATCGCTGTAGTTCCAGCTCATCGATCCGTTGGCATAACTGTCGGCTGCTGGAATTTCCATATCCTGGTGCAGGACAGTACCGTTGTAGATAAAGGTAACGGTCCCGGAAAGCGTTTGGTTGCCATTGTTCCTTATAACTACATTATACCATGCATCGAAACCGGGGTTTACGCCACCTATTGGCATGATTACTACTTCGGCATCGTTGTGCGTACCATTGGCAACCATACAAAAATCCTGGGTTTCTGCCTGGCCGTCGAAGCCTGCAAATGTAAAGCTTGCTGTAGCCGGGGTTGGCACAAACAATGCCGTATCGGGATCGGCGGTAACGGTATAGGCACCTTCGCCGGCATAAAAAGAGTAATGTCCATTACCACCCGTATACCGTATGCTTTGCTCGGTGCCGTTGCTCACCAGGAGCTTTGTGTATGAGGCAGGGGTATCATTTGTATCGCATCCGTTATTATTAAAGTCGAAAGTAATATCGCCACTAATGGTATTATACACCTGATTTGGCACAAAAGTACAATCCGAGCTCATATATACAGGGATTTGCTGGTGCCATTCAAAATATTGCAGCATCAGATCTTCCTCACCTTCATCAACACAAATATATTGAAGAACCGGATTATTCTCTAAGGATACCTCGCCGGGATACAAAATAGCTGTGCCATTATGCATATTTATAGAGGTAAGCAAAGGATTGTTGTTTGCACTGAAATAAGGGAGGTTTGGCGAATGGCTAAGGTCAAGCTCTGTAAGCAGTGTATTATTTATACTCAGTTGTTCAAGCGAACCTAAATCCTGCGTATTCAGCGAAGTAATGGGATTGCCGGAACAGGAGAGCCATTTAAGGGCTGTAAAACCTGCAAGGCTTAACTGGTTTATGCCCGTATTATTACACTCAAGGCCTATAAGCCCTGTAAATTCAGAGACATCCAGGCCGGGCAATGGGTTATTGCCACAGCTTAGCGATTCCAGCGAGAGACCTGTCAATGTGAGGCTCGAGATCTGGTTATTACCGCACTGCAGCGAGGTTAGCAGTGGCACCGCTGTAGCATCAAGAGCAGTAAGCTGGTTGTTGCCGCACTCAAGGAATTCCAAAGCGGGAAATAAGCTAAGATCAAGCGATGCCAGTGAGCAAAAACGTCCTTTTAACTGCTTTAGGCCTGTAAGCCCTGTAGGGGCGAAAGACGCAATTGCAGGATTGAATTCAAATTCTATATTTTCCAGATTGGCAAGGCCGTTTACATTTAAGGATTGTAATCCGTTATAGCGGCAATTAAGATTCCTGAGATTCGTTAAAGCCGTTACATCGAGTGATGTTATTGCGTTGCTCCCGCAATCGAGCACTTCAAGGTTTGTGAAATATTCAATACCCTGCATGGACTGTATCTGTCCGCCCCATCCGCCGAAATAAAAATTAAGCTCATGCACCTGCAGCGCTTCGCTCATTTGTATCTCGCCGTCGCCATTGGCATCAACGGCAAGGTTATTTCCGTTGGCATCGCGGGCCAGCCAGGTATTACTGCTTGTTGAAAGCAGCCTGTTTTTGAAGTTAACATCCGGAATTGTTATTGTCTGTGCGGTCATGCTTCCGGCAAGCAAAAGAGCGAGGCATAGTAAGGAATTTTTCATATGCGATTTTATTATTGTTAATTTCAACTATAACAATTGATAAGCTTAATTCCCTAATCATTATAAAGATATAGATGATCACCCACAAAAAAAACCGGCACTTTCGTACCGGCTTTCCTCCGTTTAGTAGTTTAAGAATTTATTCACGGATTACATTTTCTACTTTCACACCTTTGTCGGTGGTCACTTTTACAAAGTAAATACCCGAAGCCCTTGCAGCCATGTCTATCGTGGTACTTACATCATTTATTATTCCTGTTTCCAGCAGCCTGCCCTGCATATCGTACAGCTCTATCGACCTTACCGTATTGTCCGCTGTTATGTTCAGGATGGTTTTGGCAGGATTAGGATATACTTTTATACTATTGTCTTTTTCAAAATCGCCCCTGCCCAGGTCTTCAAACACGGTATTGGCGTCATTGGTCTCCACTGGTGTATCATAGTCAAAGAAGATCCTTGCCTTTGTCGTTACGGACGAACCAACCATCAGGCTTGGTTTTGTTTTTACCTTAAACAGGATATTGCCATGGCCCGCCGCCGCCATGCTGACATTCTGCATGATAAATTCGGCCTGGTTGCCTGTTATCCTCGTCCTCATGGCATGGGAGCTGTTGAGCACCTGAAGCGATGCTACATCAAACTGCGCCGGATCGAAATCATGTTTCACTACGATGGATGTAGCGGTTTGTGTACCGGTATTCTTAAGGTTAACCACATAGTGCAGGTAATCGCCTATCGCCGCAGCCGATTCAGTATCACCTTCAATACACGTGATGCTGTTCGGATTGAACGACCCAACGGCCACCTGGTTAAAGTCGAAGGTATTGTCCTGCGGGATATCATCTCCGGAAAATGAAGTTGCGGTAGATGTAAAAAATAATGTATTGCCCACATTCACAGCCGGGATATCCGTAGGGCTGTTGATGTAAAGCTCAATTTTTATTTCCCTGTTTTCAAACGGCTTCAACCCTGTGAAATTCCAGGTATAGGTACCGGGCACAATAGCATCCGGCGCTGGGTCAACCGCTGCGTAATCAATAAAGCTTTCGTCGCAGCTAAAAGTTACACTGCCCGACAGCACCTTGTTGCCTTTATTTTTATACACTACTTTATAGGTAGCAAGGCCTCCCGGCACGGCAGGCATCAGCGGCTCAATTACCGCTTCCACATCAGGGTGAATGCCATTGGCAGCAATGCAGAAATTATTTGTCACAACTGAATTATCCACTATTGGAAAAACGACATTGCCCGATGCCGGCGTAACCGTAAAAAAGCTGTCGTTTTCCAGTTGCGGCGTTACTGTAAGAGTACCCACACCTGTATAGAAAGCATAGTTGCCGTTATCATCTGAGAAGGCTGCTCCCGTTTGGGTGCCGTTATCAATGCCTATCCTTATAAAAGGCTGGGGAGTATCTGCCGTGTCGCAGCCATCGTTGTCACCGTCAAAGAGTAACGCACCGGTGATTGTGTTATAATCGCCGCCCGGAACGAATGTACAATAGGTGTTATAATTCACCATGATACCATTGGCCGCCACTATAGTATCTACAATGGCCGTTTCGCTTTCATCAATACAAATGAAAGCCAGTCCTGGGTTGCCAGCCCAGTTGTTAGGCGCTGTAGTAGCATCATACACCTGGGTATTGCCATTTTTAATATTGATATAGGTAAGGTTGTTTTGAAAGCAATCCAGTTCATTAAACGCCGGGTTACCCGAAAAGTCAAGGCTTGCGAGTTGGTTTTCAGAACAATTTACGCTTATGAGGTAGCCCAGGCCGGTAAAATCAAGAGCCGTAAGGGAGTTTTGGTAGCACACTAATGATTCCAAATGATCCAGTCCCGAAAGATCCAGAGAAGTGAGGTTGTTAACAGCGCACTCGATCAGCCTCAGGTCACCAAGATTCACCACATTCAATGCTGTCATTGAATTCCCGTTGCATTTCAGTTCACGAAGGTTAGCCAGCGAAGATACGTTTAGTGTAGCAAACTGATTGTTGTTGCATTCCAGCCAGCGAAGGTCGGTCACGCCGGTAAAGTTTATTGCCGAAAGATAATTGTCGGAGCAATACAGGCCCCTCAGGTTAGAAAGCCCCGTTATGGTTAGTGTCGAAATGTAGTTCGATCCGCAGTAAACGGTTTCAAGATTGGCAATTCCGGTAAGGATAAGTGACGAAAGCGCATTGCCCTGGCAATTTAAAACCCTTAAGTTATTAAATGCCTGGATACCTGTCAGATTGGATATGGATGATGACGAAACATCCAGCTCATATACCGCATCTGCCTCCGATTGCTGTATATAGGTATCGTTGTTTGTATCGACTTTTATCGGGGCGCCGCCGCTGTTTTTGGCTATGTTATTTGTTGTATTGGCAGCCAGCAGCTTATTCCTGAAATTATTATCAGGGATAGATACTATCTGTGCACTGGCCATGCCGGTACAAAACAACAGCAGGTATAGTAATAGTTTTTTCATAACAAAGCTTTGTTATTTGTCAGTTTTTCAAATATATAGTATAGCACCCGGTATTCCGGATACCGTTTAGAATTCGCCCATTCCTATTTAGAATTTGCGTTACAAAGATTTCAACAGCTCCTGCAGCCGCTCTTTCTTTCGCTGCGAGATCGGGAGGTTGCTGTTATCTGCCATCACCGCGTAGCCGCCATCTTTCTTGATGTACGATTTCAGGTAGGCAAGATTAATGAGGTGCGACTGGTGTATGCGCTCAAACCCCTGCTCCGAAAGCAGGTCTTCATATTCCTTAAGCGTTTTTGCAATCAGCACCGGCTTGTGGTCCTTTATATGGAACCTTGTGTAATTGTCCTGCGATTCGAGCCTTATGATGTCGCTCACCTCAAACAGGTGTATGCCATCTGATGTTGACAGCGCAATCCGCTTGAACTTGTCTACCTTCTTCCTGATATTTTCCAGTAGTAAGTCAATGTGCGCATAGCTATCATTGTTGGCAAGCACTTTTTTTATTTTTTCGGTTACTTTACGCAGCTCTTCGGGGTCGACAGGCTTCAGCAGATAATCCAGCGCACTGAAGCGAAATGCCTTAACCGCAAACTGCTCGTGGGCGGTGATGAACACCACATGCGACGACAGCTTGCCTATTTTTTTCGCCAGCTGCTCCAGTATATCAAAACCTGTCCCGTCGCCCAACTGGATGTCGAGAAAGATGACATCCGGCTGGTGTTGCTCTATGGCCTGGATGCCCGATTTTACACTATCGGCTTCCCCAACAATATGGATATCGGGCGCGTACATCCCCAACAGCCCTTTCATGCCATTTCTCAGGTTACTATCGTCGTCTATAAGTAAAGCTTTGATCATGAGTTAGTTTGTTGCGTATTGTATAGGCAAATTTAAGACAATTCGTGTTCCCGAAGGCTCTCCTGCCGCATTTGTGAGCTCTTTTATTTCCACCTGCGAGGTTTTGGAGGTAAATGCCTGTATTACCTCAAGCCTTTTGCGGGTTATTTCCATGGCCATCGACTTGTGTACTGTTATTGTATTCTCCTTCAGCTGCTTCGACCTGTTGATCCCGATACCGTCATCCGTCACCGTGCATACCAGCTTTTCATCGACAAGCGCAAAATCAATACTGATGGACCCATGCACTTTTTTAGGTACGATGCCGTGTATGATGGCATTCTCTACAAAGGGCTGCAGTAATAATGGCGGTATGGCCATATCGTCTTCTATCGAAGGGTCTTTGGTGATGGTAAAATCGAACATCTTATTGAAACGTAGCTGCTCCAGTTCCAGGTAATTCTGCAGTCCCTCTATCTCTTTGTCAATAGGAATAAGCGATTCTTTGGAATACTCCAATGTGAGGCGCATCAGTTTAGAGAATTTCGAAAGGTATTTTATCGCCTGGTCGGTACCGTTCTGGACAATGAAACTGGAAATTGACCCAAGGCAGTTGAATACAAAATGCGGGTTCATCTGGAGATGGAGCGCTTTTTGCTCGTATTCGGCAAGGTCGCGCTGCAATGTGAGCCTCTTTTTCAATTGCAGCCTGCTGTATATCAAGAATGCGATACCGAAAACCAGGAGTGCCGATAAGCCCGTGAACAGCATTTGCTGCATGTGCCTTTTGGCCTGCTCGTCAAAAAGCACCTGCCGCTTTTCATTCTCGGCTTTTTGTAGTTCTGCTTTGCGCTCAAATTCGTAGTTCATCTCTTCGCGCACCATGTTCTTTATGTTCTCGCTGTTGATGATCTTGTCTTTGGCGGCAGTATATTTTTTGTAATGCTCCAAAGCCTCGGCTGCATTGCCCCGTTTTTCATAAATATCGCTCAGCCCTTTTTCAGATTCCTTCACCTGTTCCAGCACACCTATCTCGGCTGCATGCGCAGAGGATTTTTTAAAATACTCAATAGCTTCTTCGTTTTTACCCTGAAGCGCATTGATGTCACCCAAAAAACCCAAGGATGCTGATGCCCCGTATTTTTCGCCCGATTGCTCAAAAAGCGCCAGGGCTTTATTATAATAGCTTACCGCTCCTGTAAAATTATTTTTCTTTTTGTAGTAATTGCCAAAGTTATTGTACAACTCGGCCAGCCCCCTGTTATTCCCGAACTTACCGAATTGCTTTTCTGCTTCATTAAAGGACTCAAGCGCCTTTTCATCTTCGCCTTTCGCTAAGTATATCTTTCCTATGTTGGACGTTGTTATGGCCGACGAAGGGTCGCCGGTTTTTTTCTGGATCCAAAGCGCCTTATTGAAGTATTCGAGCGCCTTGTTGTATTCTTTTAGCGTCGCGTAAATGTCGCCGATGTTGTTGTACACCACCGCAACGATCTCCTCCTGCCCCGTTTCGCGAAAAAGCTTTAGGGCCTTAAAATAATATTCCAGTCCTTTGGGATAGTTATTTTGCTCCGAACAGACGATACCGATGCTGCCGTAGACATTCGCCAACCCATCCTTATAATCGTTATTCTCACTTGCCGATTTTACCAATGCCTCATATAAGGCCTGCGCATTGCTGAAGCTTTTAAGGGCCTGGGTATATTTACTCTGTATGATGTTGGCATTGCCAATGTTACGCCACGAGTCGGCTTCCTGCTGTTTTAATCCTGCTTTGTGCGCCACTTCCATCGCTTCTTTGGCGTACTTCAGCATCATTTCCGGCTCATTCTCATACTCGGCTGCTATCGCATTAAGTACTGTTGCTTTTTTGGAAGCATTGGCGGGATGTTTCAGCACCGTAAAGAGGCTGTCAAGCACTTTGGTTTGCGAAAATGACGGCATGCAGCAAAGAACCGCAAAAAAGAGAACCAGAAATTTCGAAATTTTCATACGCCGCGTGTATTACGAAGCAAAAGTATAATTTCATTCCGATTAAACATCAGCCGTTTAGAATTTAAGGGATACGATTTAGAATTTGCAATAAAAAAGGTAGTCGCCGTATGTGGGAGATGGTACTGATTATTCCTTACTTATATTACTTAATAACCTTATCAGGGAAATATTTAACCATTAGCTCTTCAACTGTCGAACGATGGCGATTGATGACGAATAGCTTAGTCCTGTCAGGCAAAGTAAAGACGGCTATAAATTCCTTCTTAAAATCCATTCTATAGTTCTTTAGCACATCAAAGCTGCCTTTTAATAAGTTTAGCGTTCTTTCATGGTCTTTAGAAACTATAAAGACTTTAGTAATCGGTAATTCATTTGCTTTTTCTATTTCGGTGACATTGATTGGAGCCGCCATCCTGCTATTGGAATAATAGCGGAAAGTCCTCCTGATATACTTCCAGTCATCACTGGTATCGGCTACAATGTACCTGTAAGTCAGTATATGTTCCAGCTCTTTGTTCCATTGCGGGAATTTTTCATCATAAAGGCCCACATATCTTTTTACAAATGCCTCGTCCATTGGCTTCTTATCCCTTATATATTCCTTTACTACAGGATATATCTCCTTTGCCATACCGGTTATGTAGCGGTTGGCATACCAGTCATCTTCCTCAATTTTGCCCTTAAGTTGTTCCGTAACGTAGGCATTTCCTAAAGCTGTCGCTAAAACTTCGTTCATCAACAACAAGGCATACTGGCTGTTGGGCGAGTTGGTATCATTGAACCATTTTTGGATATTGCCCTTCATTTTCAGGGACTGGTTATCATAAATTATATGATATATCTCGTGCATTGTCACACTGAATAACGTCTGATGGTCTTTTGAACCAAGCGGCGTTTCGCAGACGGCCACATTAAAAAATGCCCTTGCGCCCAGATTATCTTTGTCGAGCGACGGAAGCAGGTTGACCTGAAAAGGTATGTGGGAATCCCAGGTGGTGCCGTAAAAAGCCAGGCCTGCCCGGAAATAGTCCGCAAACCTCCCTGTGTCTAAATAGTCCCGAAGATTACGCTCCTGGATAGCTATAGCATCTTTATTGGGAAGACAGACCAGCTCATGGTATATCGGCAGGAAGTTTTCCAATATCCCCGAGAAGGAGAATAATATATCGCCGGGAATCAATCCAACCGACCTGTCCCTGAACTCATCTAACGTTTGACTTACTGCGAGATTCTTCTCCAACAGGTCCCTTGTCATCACCCCAGATTTGAGAGGCTGTGGATATTGCCGGTAGAAATAACTGTAATCGATCGCCAGTTGTTCAAATTCAGCGATTTTCCTAATATTGCTTTCTGTATTATATTTTGATTGTTGAAAAATGCTTTTCAGTTCATTATCAGGATAGCTATCAGAAATTTTCCCCAGAAAGTCGTATACCGCATAAGGTTCTGAAAATTGCAGCCTGAATTGCACATCAGACTGCCCAAAAAGGGAAAATGTACCAATAAATAAAAGTAGCGTAAGTATATTTTGTTTCATTTATAAAGTCGGTTAAATAAGCATTTAGAATAAAGAAGCCGCATTGATCGAACCGCCTTATGTCATCTGACAGGCTTTCCTATCATCATATTATATTCTGCTATCAAGCTCTTTACTAATTATCTGCTTCTCCTTCTTCCTTGCCATTTTCCTGTTTTCAGATTTTTCTTTGGCAAGATACCTGTTTTTATCGCCGTCAAAATGCATATTGCTCCATGCCAGTCGCGAATCCGGCCTGATCATGACACCATTCCATGGACAATCATAAGGACATTTATGTTTTGAGTAGACACCAAAACTCCTATGTTTTATTTTTTTATCAGTAAGTATCTTTTGCTGGTTTATTCTAATACTACCCCATATCATACCTTCATCGCCCTTAGTAAGCTCCTGCCCAAGATATTCAACTTCAACAAATGTCATAGGGTCTTTTAGCTGGAGAAAATCAAAGGCTTTCCTAAAAGTTTTATGTGCATAGTCTCTTAACAATAACTTGTCATCAAGGCTGAGTTTTTCATTCTCTACGATTGAACGATACAGGCCAAGCGTATTAAAATCAGTATACTTCTTATAATTATCAATGTAGAAATAATATTCCTTAAGCGTTAGTTTGTTGAATCTTTGCCCGATCTCCATTGTTGATTTGATTTATTGCTAATACAAATAAAACAAAAAATTCGGGATAAGAAATTACTTACCCCGAATTCATACTATAATTATTTTAATTATTTCTTCACTTTGAAGGCTTTCTCACCCGGGAAGTAAGCTACTTCGCCAAGTTCTTCTTCAATGCGGAGCAACTGGTTGTATTTTGCCATACGGTCAGAGCGTGAAGCCGAACCGGTCTTGATCTGGCCGCAGTTAAGGGCAACGGCAAGGTCAGCGATCGTGTTGTCTTCCGTCTCTCCCGAGCGGTGCGACATAACCGATGTGTATCCTGCATTGTGTGCCATGTTCACGGCAGCAATAGTCTCTGTAAGCGTACCTATCTGGTTTACCTTGATAAGGATCGAATTGGCAATGCCTTCGTTGATGCCTTTTTCAAGACGCTCTACGTTGGTCACAAACAAATCATCACCTACAAGCTGTACCTTATCGCCTATTTTTTCGGTAAGCAGTTTCCAGCCTTCCCAGTCGTTTTCCTGCATACCGTCCTCAATAGAGATGATCGGGTATTTCGCAGCAAGCTCGGCAAGGTATTCCACCTGCTCGGCAGATGTCCTTATTTTTCCGGTTTCGCCTTCAAATTTAGAGTAGTCGTATTTTCCGTTCACGTAAAATTCAGAAGCGGCACAGTCAAGGGCGATTTTGATATCACCGCCAAAAGTATACCCTGCTTTCTCAACAGCAAGCTTTATAGTGTCAAGGGCATCCTCGGTACCGCCTGCAAAGTTTGGCGCAAAGCCACCCTCATCGCCAACAGCAGTGCTAAGTCCGCGATCGTGAAGCACTTTTTTAAGGTGGTGGAAAACCTCAGTACCCATCTGCATGGCGTGTGTAAAGTTTTTTGCTTTTACAGGGAAGATCATGAATTCCTGGAATGCGATAGGCGCATCAGAGTGCGAACCGCCATTCACGATGTTCATCATAGGCACAGGTAGTGTATTACCGGAAACACCTCCTACGTAGCGGTATAGCGGCAGGCCAAGCTCATTCGCAGCTGCTTTCGCTACAGCCAAAGAAACACCCAGTATAGCATTCGCGCCAAGGTTCGATTTGTTGGCAGTGCCATCAAGTTCGATCATCGCTTTGTCGATAGCGTTCTGCTCAAAAACCGACATGCCAACGATTTCGGCAGCCAGCTTTACATTTACATTCTCAACGGCTTTCAAAACGCCTTTGCCCATATAATCTTTTCCGCCATCGCGAAGCTCTACAGCCTCATGCTCCCCGGTAGAAGCCCCTGAAGGTACAGCTGCCCTTCCAAGAACGCCATTTTCTGTAATAACATCTACTTCTACAGTCGGATTGCCACGGGAATCCAATATCTGCCTTGCGTGAACTTTAATAATAATGCTCATTAAATTTTTGTTTTATCGTTATTGTTTTGTCGTTTAATTTGAATAAAAACCAAATTTAATCAAATTAAAAAATGAAATTCCTTAATTTTTAAAAACTTATAAACGCAATCGTTTTAGCTTCAGTAATTTAATTCCAATATAAAAAGCGACAACTTTTATTTTTTCGCGCTCTCGATATTTGCGATAAACTGGTCGAAAAGGTAAGTTGCATCGTGCGGGCCCGGGCTTGCCTCCGGGTGGTACTGCACCGAGAAGCAGTTTTTGCTCTTCATTCGCATACCTGCCACGGTACCGTCGTTCACATGCTCGTGAGTGATCTCAAAGTCAGGATGCTTTTCAAGTTCTTCACGGACTACTGCAAATCCGTGGTTTTGCGAGGTGATTTCGCCTTCGCCGGTAAGCAGGTTGCGCACAGGATGGTTAATGCCCCTGTGTCCATTGAACATCTTATAGGTTGAAATGCCGTTGGCTAAAGCCAAAACCTGATGCCCAAGGCAGATACCGAATACCGGCTCGTTCTTATCTAATATATTACGTGCTGTTTCCTGAGCTGCAAAAAGCGGGTCAGGATCGCCGGGGCCGTTCGAAAGGAAGTAGCCATCCGGATTGAAGCTTTTCATATCCTCGTAAGTAGCATCATACGGGAAAACTTTAATGTAGCAATCCCTTTTTGCCATGTTCCTTAATATGTTTTTCTTAATGCCGAGATCCAATGCCGAAACCTTATATTTCGCATCCGGGCTGCCTATGAAGTAAGGCTCCTTGGTGGAAACTTTTGAAGACAGTTCGAGTCCCTTCATGTCCGGAACATCGGCAAGGCGCTTTTTCAGGTCTTCTATGTCGCATTTCTCGGTACAGATGGCCGCGTTCATAGCGCCATTGTCACGGATGTAGCTCACCAACGCACGGGTATCCACATCGGATATTGCTACAAGGTTTTGCTTTTCAAAGTATTCCTTCAAACCTTCAGTCGAGTTTGGCCTAGAATGGTTAAAGCTAAAGTTTTTGCAAACCAGCCCGGAGATCATTATCTTTTCGGCTTCAATTTCCTCTTCATTGGTGCCGTAGTTGCCGATATGGGCATTGGATGCTACCATGATCTGACCAAAATAGGATGGGTCTGTAAAGATCTCCTGGTATCCGGTCATCCCGGTGTTAAAGCAAACTTCGCCAAAAACGGTACCTTCAATGCCTATCGATTTACCATAAAAGATCGTACCGTCTGCCAGGAGGAGGATCGCGCGGTCCCTGTTAGAATATTTCATTATGTTGTGTGTTGTTGTGTTGCGTGCAAATTTACTTTAAAAAATCGTGAAAGCGAAACGTAATTTCAGGTCAAAAAAAAAGGACAAACCGTTAAGTTCATCCTTTTTTGATATTTGAAAATCATTGTTTCATGATTATTCAGTAGCTTCTTTGTTTTCGTCTGTATCAACAGCAGGAGCTTCTTTAGCTGCAGGAGCTTCGGCCACCGGTGCAGCAGCGTCTGCTTTCTTGGCAGTACGGCTACGGCGTGTAGTTTTCTTAGCTTCTTTAGCTGTAGCATTGTACAGTTCGTTAAAGTCTACCAGTTCGATCATTGCCATATCAGCGTTGTCACCAAGACGGTTACCAAGCTTAATGATACGGGTATATCCACCCGGACGATCGCCTACTTTAGCAGCAACTTCCCTGAAAAGTTCAGTAACCGCATATTTGTTGCGAAGGTAAGCAAATACAATACGCCTGTTGTGCGTAGTATCTTCTTTAGATTTAGTAACCAAAGGCTCAACAAACTGCTTAAGCGCTTTAGCTTTGGCAACAGTCGTATTGATACGCTTGTGCTCTATAAGTGAACAGGCCATGTTCGCAAGCATAGATTTCCTATGCCCGGTCTGCCTGCTTAAGTGATTATTCTTTTTTCCGTGTCTCATCTCTGTAGTAATGTAAACCTAAAAAGGTCCGGATTATTCTTTATCTAATTTGTATTTCGTCAAATCCATCCCGAAGTGAAGGTTTTTAGACGCTACAAGCTCATCAAGCTCTGTTAGCGACTTCTTACCAAAGTTACGGAACTTCATTAAGTCATTTTTGTTGAACGATACAAGGTCACCCAAAGTATCAACTTCAGCCGCTTTCAAACAATTCAGCGCCCTTACAGAAAGGTCCATGTCAACCAGCTTGGTCTTAAGAAGCTGCCTCATGTGCAATGACTCTTCGTCATACGATTCTGTTTGTGCTATTTCATCGGCCTCAAGTGTAATTCTTTCATCAGAGAACAGCATAAAATGGTGAATCAGTGTTTTTGCTGCCTCAGTAAGCGCTTCTTTAGGATGTATAGATCCGTCAGTGATGATCTCGAATACCAGCTTTTCGTAGTCGGTCTTCTGCTCAACACGGAAGTTCTCTATAGTATATTTTACATTCTTTACCGGAGTAAAGATAGAGTCTGTAAAAATAGTACCTATAGCTGCGTTTTGCTTCTTATTCTCTTCAGCCGGAACATATCCCCTGCCTTTCTCGATGGTAAGCTCAAGGTTTATGTTTATTTTGCTGTCCATGTTAAAGATAACAAGATCCGGGTTCAACACCTGGAAACCTGAAATGTACTTTTGGAAATCGCCGGCAGTAAGCTGGTCTTTTCCTGTAAAAGATACAGATACAGATTCGTTGTCAATATCCTCGATCTGGCGTTTAAAACGAACCTGCTTAAGGTTCAGGATTATTTCTGTAACATCTTCAACAACCCCAGGTATTGTGGAAAATTCATGGTCAACTCCTTCAATGCGAACTGAAGTAATTGCGTAACCTTCCAGTGAAGAAAGCAAAACTCTTCTAAGTGCGTTACCAACAGTCAATCCGTATCCCGGTTCCAAAGGTCTGAATTCAAATTTCCCCTGGAAATCGGTCGAATCGATCATTATAACTTTATCGGGCTTCTGAAAATTAAATATTGCCATATTTCGACTAATGTCAATTATTATTTGTTATACAACTCAACGATTAGTTGTTCTTTGATGTTTTCCGGAATCTGCAGCCTTGCAGGTACAGAAACGAAAGTACCTTCTTTGGTATCGTTGTTCCATGTGATCCACTCATAAACATGAGCAGAGTTTGATAAAGAACGCTCTATTGTATCAAGAGATTTCGATTTTTCGCGAACTGCTACTTTATCGCCGGCTTTAAGGTGGTAAGAAGGAATGTTTACCAATTCGCCGTTTACAGTAATATGCCTGTGAGAAACGATTTGCCTTGCTGCCCTTCTTGAAGGTGCAATGCCCATCCTGAATACTACGTTGTCAAGCCTTGCTTCACAAAGCTGTAAAAGGATCTCACCTGTTACACCTTTTGATGCTGCTGCTTTTTCATACAGGTTCCTGAATTGTTTTTCAAGGATACCGTAAGTGTACTTCGCTTTTTGCTTTT
Source organism: Flavobacterium album (assembly GCF_003096035.1). NCBI lineage: Bacteria > Pseudomonadati > Bacteroidota > Flavobacteriia > Flavobacteriales > Flavobacteriaceae > Flavobacterium > Flavobacterium album. Next base: position 254,088 of record NZ_CP029186.1, read on the forward strand.
CCATCAACTGTACAGCGTATTCCGATTTTTTACCTCTCTTTTTTGCAAGGCCGTGCTGCCCTGGAGGGTAATTTCTTTTTTCGAAGGCTTTGTCGTCTCCGAAGATCGCCTCGCCGAATTTACGGGCGATTTTTGTTTGTGGACCAGTATATCTTGCCATTTCTAAAAATTAGTGAACAGGGGATCATGAATTCAGGTCACATCCTTCGATGATCCGTTGCCCTATTCGAATTATACTATAAAATAAATTAAACTCTTCTTCTCTTCGGAGGGCGGCAGCCGTTGTGCGGCATAGGTGTTACGTCGATGATCTCGGTAACTTCGATTCCTCCATTATGTAGAGACCTGATAGCAGACTCACGTCCGTTACCCGGGCCTTTAACGTAAACTTTCACCTTCTTAAGGCCAGCCTCAAGAGCAACTTTACTGCAATCTTCTGCTGCCATCTGGGCTGCATACGGAGTGTTCTTTTTAGAACCCCTGAAGCCCATCTTACCTGCAGATGACCAAGAGATAACTTCACCTTTCTTGTTTGTCAAAGAAATGATGATGTTATTAAAAGTTGCGCTAATATGTGCTTCGCCTGTAGACTCTACAATTACTTTACGTTTTTTTGTACTCGCTTTAGCCATACTACTTATTATTTAGTTGCTTTTTTCTTGTTAGCAACAGTTTTTCTCTTACCTTTTCTAGTCCTGGAGTTGTTCTTGGTGCGTTGTCCCCTAAGCGGAAGACCTGCCCTGTGGCGGATGCCCCTGTAACAACCTATGTCCATTAAACGTTTAATGTTCAAAGATATTTCTGAGCGAAGCTCACCTTCGATCTTGAAATAAGAAACAGCCTCACGGATGGCGCTGATCTCATCATCATTCCAGTCCTGTACTTTAGTATCTTCGCTAACTTTAGCTTTCTCTAAAATCTCTGCAGCCCTGCTTCTACCAATACCGAAGATATAAGTTAAAGCAATAACCCCTCTTTTGTTTTTAGGTATGTCTACCCCTGCAATTCTTGCCATAATTATCCTTGTCTTTGTTTAAATCTAGGATTCTTTTTGTTAATAACATATAACCTGCCTTTTCTACGCACAATGATGCACTCGGCACTTCTTTTCTTAACTGACGCTCTTACTTTCATTTTAATAGCTTTAGTATCTATAAGTAATTCTTGCTTTGGATAAATCGTAAGGACTCATTTCCAGCTTCACCTTGTCGCCCGGAAGCAACTTGATGTAATGCATACGCATCTTTCCTGAGATATGAGCAATTACAATATGCCCGTTTTCTAATTCAACACGGAACATGGCATTTGACAATGCCTCTATTATCGATCCGTCCTGTTCTATTGCTGATTGTTTTGCCATAAAAATTTTTAAGCCACTGCTTTTCTATTCTTACCACTCTTCATCAATCCGTCGTAATGCCTGTTCAACAGATAAGAATTTATTTGCTGAATGGTATCGATCGCAACCCCGACCATAATTAACAGTGATGTACCACCATAGAACAATGCCCACTGCTGCTGAACCCCAAAGTTACTTACCACTGCCGGGAACACGGCAAGGAAAGCTAAGAATAATGCTCCGGGTAAAGTAATCAATGACATGATCCTGTCGAGGTAGTCTCCGGTCTCAACACCCGGCCTTACGCCCGGTATAAAGCCCCCACTCCTCTTAAGGTCGTCTGCCATTTTGTTGGTAGGCACCGTAATTGCGGTGTAAAAGTACGTAAAAATTATAATTAATAAAGCAAAAACCACATTATAGGCCAAACCAAACACATTCTGGAATTGAGAAGTGATGGTTGCGGCAGTATCAGACTTGGATAATCCTGCCAATGCAGCAGGTATAAACATGATAGCCTGGGCAAAGATAATCGGCATAACTCCCGAAGCGTTAAGCTTTAAAGGAATCCACTGCCTGTTGCCGCCCATCATATCCTGTTCAAAATCGCCCGAAGTTGTACGCCTTGCATATTGCACCGGAATTTTCCTTACTGCCATGATCATCATGATACATGCAATAATTACAAGAAGCCATGCAACAATTTCAAGAAGCAACTGCAAAGGACCACCGTTGTTTTTGGTTACCACAGAAGTAAACTCCTGGATAAACGCCTGCGGCATCCTGGCGATGATACCTACAAGGATCAATAGCGATATACCGTTACCAATACCTTTGTCGGTGATCTTCTCTCCAAGCCACATTGCGAAAATGGTACCTGTTGCCAGTATTACTACTGATGAGAAAAGGAATGCAAAAGAGCTGGAAGGCAACAGGAATGCTCCCGGAGGCAGTGTCCTGTAAAGGTTATAGATATAGCCCGGACCCTGAACCAGTGTGATAAGAATGGTAAGCCACCTTGTTATCTGGTTTAGCTTTTTCCTGCCGCTTTCGCCTTCTTTCTGCAGTTTTTGCAGGTAAGGCACCGCGATGCCCATTAGCTGGACAACGATCGATGCAGAGATGTAGGGCATGATACCCAATGCAAATACAGATGCCTGCGAAAACGCACCACCTGTAAATACATCGATAAGCCAGCCAATACCTCCCTGGGTCTGATTAGTCAAACTGTTTAGTTGTGTAGCATCAATACCCGGTAATGTTACGTGGGCACCAAAACGGTACACAAGCAACAAACCCAGAGTAACTAAAATTCTGTTTTTTAGCTCCTCGATCTTCCAGACATTGGCAAACGCTTCGAAAAATTTCTTCATAAGAAAATAGGATTATAAAGTTACCGCTTCGCCGCCGGCAGCCTCGATAGCCGCTTTTGCAGTTGCAGTAAATTTGTGAGCAGTTACTTTTAGTTTTGCTTTAAGCTCTCCTCTTCCTAATATCTTTACCATTTCATTTTTAGTAGCCAGGCGGTTCTCTACCATTACTGCAAAGTCTACAGTATCGGTAACGATTCCGTTGTCTACAAGAGCCTGAAGCGTATCAAGGTTTACACCTTCATATTCCTTACGGTTGATGTTTTTGAAACCAAACTTAGGAACACGACGCTGTAAAGGCATCTGACCACCTTCAAAACCAATCTTCTTAGAGTAGCCTGAACGTGATTTAGCTCCTTTGTGGCCACGTGCGGATGTACCGCCTTTGCCGGAACCTTCACCACGGCCTACCCTTTTGTTTTTATTGTGAACTGAACCTTCTGCAGGTTGTAAGTTACTTAAATCCATTAGTGTATTTTGTTAGTTGATTTCTTCAACAGAAACCAGGTGTTTAACTTTGTTTACCATTCCAAGGATAGCAGGAGTTGCATCGTGCTCAACAACCTGTCCAAGTTTACGAAGGCCTAATGACTCCAGCGTAAGCTTTTGTGTTTGCGGACAGTTGATTTTACTCTTAACTTGTTTTACTTTTATTTTTCCCATGATTTCCTCAGAATTAACCTTTGAATACTTTTTCTAATGAAACGCCCCTTTGTTTTGCAACAGTCGCAGCGCTCCTCATTTGAAGTAAAGCATCAAAAGTAGCTTTAACAACATTGTGAGGGTTTGATGAACCCTGTGATTTTGAAAGTACGTCGTGAATACCTACAGACTCAAGAACCGAACGTACAGCACCACCGGCAATTACACCGGTACCGTGAGAAGCAGGCATCAATAGTACACGTGCACCACCGAATTTACCTTTTTGCTCATGAGGAACTGATTGTCCTGAAAGTGGAATCTTAACAAGGTTCTTTTTAGCATCTTCCACTGCTTTTGCAATAGCTTCAGATACGTCTTTAGATTTACCAAGACCGTGGCCCACAACACCATTCTCGTCGCCTACAACTACAATTGCAGAAAAGCCGAAAGCCCTACCACCTTTTGTAACTTTAGTAACACGATTTACAGCAACCAAACGATCCTTAAGCTCAAGGCCGCTTGGTTTTACTAGTTCTACGTTTTTATAATTATGATACATAGTTTCTCTTAGAATTTAAGTCCGGCTTCCCTTGCGCCTTCCGCTAATGATTTTACACGTCCGTGGTAAAGGTACCCACCCCTGTCGAAAGCGATGGTATCGATACCGGCTTTAAGAGCCGCTTCTGCAATTGCTTTTCCAACAGCTGCAGCCGTTTCTATGTTAGTTCCCTTTGTAATGCCTTTGTCTCTTGAAGAGGCAGCAGCCAAAGTTACACCGTTTACATCATCTATGATTTGCGCATAGATCTCTTTATTGCTCCTGAATACAGAAAGTCTTGGCATAGCAGCAGTTCCGCTTACAATCTTTCTGATCCTGAACTTAATTCTTTGTCTTCTTTCAGATTTGTTTAATGACATGTCTTAGATTTTTAAGCTGATTTACCTGCTTTTCTTCTTAATACCTCACCTACAAATTTAACTCCTTTTCCTTTGTAAGGCTCAGGCTTGCGGAAAGAACGGATCTTGGCCGCTACCTGCCCTAAAAGTTGTTTGTCGTGCGAAGCTAATTTAATGATAGGGTTCTTACCTTTTTCTGATACAGTTTCAACAGTAACTTCAGGCACAACTTCAAGAACGATGTTGTGAGAGAAACCAAGTGCAATATCTAATTTCTGTCCCTGGTTTGAAGCCCTGTAACCAACGCCTACCAGTTCAAGCTCTTTAGTGAAGCCTTCAGACACACCAACAATCATGTTATTGATAAGTGCCCTGTATAAACCGTGCTTAGACCTTTCGTCCTTGTGGTCCGAAGATCTTTCTACTATAACCTGGCCTTCTTCAAGTTTTACAGTAACATCTGCAAAGTCTTGTGTAAGCTGGCCTTTTTTACCTTTTACCGTAACAACATTACCGTTAACATCAACTGTTACGCCGGCTGGTATTGTTATTGGATTTTTACCTATTCTTGACATAGTACTCAGTCTTTATTATTAGTATACGTAACAGATTACTTCGCCACCTACATTTTGCTGTTTTGCCTGTTTTCCTGTCATCAGTCCTTTTGATGTAGAAACGATAGCAATACCTAATCCGTTAAGGATCCTTGGAAGGTTAGAAGCGCCTGCATATTTACGTAAACCCGGTTTACTAATTCTCTGGATATCTTTGATTACAGACTCTTTAGTGTCTTTGTCATACTTAAGAGCGATTTTGATGGTGCCTTGTACAGCGTTGTCATCAAATTTGTAACTAAGGATGTATCCCTGGTCAAATAAAATCTTTGTGATTTCTTTTTTCATGTTAGAAGCAGGAATCTCAACCACTTTGTGGTTTGCCCTTACTGCATTTCTAATCCTTGTCAAAAAATCGGCAATTGGATCTGTATACATATTTATTAATTTGCGGTTACGGTTTTCGGCCTGTTAAGGCCGAACCTGAAACCAATTTATAATTCTCTTTTTACCAGCTGGCTTTTCTAACTCCCGGTATAAGTCCGTTGTTAGCCATTTCACGGAAAGTTACACGTGAAATACCGAACTGGCGCATATAACCCCTTGGCCTTCCTGTAAGTTTGCAACGGTTGTGCATACGTACCGGTGAAGCGTTTTTAGGAAGCTTTTGCAGGCCTTCATAATCTCCGGCTTCAAGAAGAGCCTTCCTTTTTTCAGCATACTTTGCAACCATTGCCGCCCTTTTTACCTCGCGGGCTTTCATTGATTCTTTAGCCATAACTTAATTCTTTTTAAAAGGTAAACCTAGTTCTGTCAATAGCGACTTAGCTTCTTTATCGGTTTGGGCCGAAGTTACAAAGGTAATATCTAATCCTGATATTTTGTTCACTTTGTCAATATCAATTTCAGGGAAAATGATTTGTTCTGTAACACCCAGGTTATAATTACCCCTTCCGTCAAAACCTGTAGCCTTGATACCGTTGAAATCCCTTACGCGCGGCAGTGAAGATGTCACCAGCCTGTCAAGGAATTCATACATCCTTTCGCCACGAAGGGTTACTTTAGCACCAATCGGCATACCTTTCCTAAGTTTGAACGATGCAACGTCTTTCTTAGATATGGTAGAAACAGCTTTCTGGCCGGTAATTTTAGTAAGCTCATCAACTGCATAGTCGATAAGTTTCTTATCAGACACAGCGGCGCCTACACCACGGCTAAGAACGATCTTTTCCAGTTTTGGAACCATCATTACGTTCTTGTAACCGTATTCTTCTTTAAGAGCAGGGATCACCCTGTCCTTATATTCTTGTTTTAATCTTGGTATATAAGCCATCACTATAGTACTTGATTAGATTTTTTTGAAAACCTTACTTTCTTATCTCCTTCTGTCCTTACACCAGTCCTTGTAGTTTCCTTAGTTTTAGGATCTACAAGCGCGATGTTGGAAATATGGATAGGAGCTTCTTTCTTAACGATACCACCCTGAGGGTTTTTAGCGCTTGGCTTAGTGTGTTTAGACACCATGTTCACGCCTTCAACGATCGCTTTGTTCTTATCTACAAGGACACGCAGTACTTTACCTTCAGAACCTTTGTGGTCACCGGCAATTACCCTTACGGTGTCTCCTGATTTTATTTTAAGCTTTATCATTTCTTATAACAATTAAAGCACTTCAGGTGCCAATGATACAATTTTCATGAATTGTTTTTCACGAAGTTCCCTTGCTACAGGACCAAAAACGCGAGTTCCCCTCATTTCACCGGCAGCATTCAACAATACGCAAGCGTTATCGTCAAACCTGATGTATGAACCGTCGGCTCTTCTCACTTCTTTTTTGGTACGTACAACAACTGCAGTTGAAACAGCACCTTTCTTAACGTTACCGTTAGGTGTTGCATCTTTAATAGACACTACAATTTTATCTCCAACAGAGGCATAACGACGTTTCGTTCCCCCTAATACACGGATGGTCAAAACTTCTTTTGCTCCCGTGTTGTCTGCTACTTTTAGTCTGGATTCCTGTTGTACCATAATTACTTCGCTCTTTCAATGATTTCTACTAACCTCCAACATTTAGTCTTACTCAAAGGACGTGTTTCCATGATCCTTACTGTATCACCAATGTTACAGTCGTTCTTTTCGTCGTGTGCAACAAATTTCTTTGTTTTCAATACGAACTTACCGTATAGCGGGTGTTTTACCCTTGTAGTTTGAGATACAACAATGGATTTTGCCATTTTGTTGCTGGTTACTACACCAATTCTCTCTTTTCTTAAGTTTCTTTTTTCTTCCATCTTTTGGCAGAATACAATTATTGTAACTCTCTTTTTGTAAGCTCAGTGGCTACCCTTGCGATAGACCTTCTTACGGTCCTTATCTGTAGCGGGTTCTCTATAGGAGAAATAGCGTGAGCTGATTTTAGGTCGGCATATGTTTTCTGTAACTCACCAAGTTTGCTTTGAAGCTCGGCTGCAGATAGATCTTTTATCTCTGATTGTTTCATAATAATATCGGATTATGCTTCGAAATCTCTGGCGATGATAAATTTGGTTTTCACAGGCAGCTTTTGGGCAGCAAGGCGAAGTGCCTCTTTAGCAACGGCCAATGGCACGCCTCCTACTTCAAACATTATCTTACCTGGTTTAACAACGGCAACCCAGTACTCAACAGCACCTTTACCTTTACCCATACGTACCTCAAGAGGTTTTTTAGTGATAGGCTTATCCGGGAATATTTTGATCCACAACTGGCCTTCCCTTTTCATGAAACGGGTTGCAGCGATACGTGCAGCCTCGATCTGGCGGGAAGTGATAAAAACTGAATCTAAAGATTTGATACCAAACATACCATTAGAAAGTTCATGACCCCTTTGGGAAATGCCCTTCATCTTACCTTTCTGTACCTTGCGGTATTTTGTTCTTTTAGGCTGTAACATTTTTCTTTAGTTTTTTTAATTACTTTCTTTTGCGTTGGCCTGATTTATCGCCACCCGGACGACCACCCGGCCTTCCGCCTTGTGACCTGTTGTCCCTGTCCTGAGATCCTGCAGATTTAGACTGTTTTTTGTCCATACCTACTAACGGAGAAAGATCTCTTTTGCCATAAACCTCACCTTTCATGATCCACACTTTGATACCCATCCTACCATAAGTAGTGTGAGCTTCTGCAAGTGAGTAATCGATGTCAGCCCTGAAAGTTGATAGAGGAATCCTACCTTCTTTGAACATTTCCGAACGTGCCATCTCAGCACCGTTAAGACGGCCTGAAATCATCACTTTTACACCTTCTGCGTTCATACGCATAGCGGCAGCGATAGCCATTTTGATAGCCCTCCTGTAAGAGATACGGCTTTCGATCTGGCGGGCAATGCTTGTACCTACAAGGTAAGCGTCAAGTTCCGGCCTTTTGATTTCAAAGATGTTGATCTGAACCTCTTTGTCGGTAATTTTCTTAAGTTCTTCTTTCAGCTTGTCTACTTCCTGGCCGCCTTTCCCGATGATGATACCAGGACGTGCAGTAGTAATAGTAACGGTTACAAGCTTAAGGGTCCTCTCGATGATTACCTTAGACACACTAGCTTTAGATAAACGGGCATGGATATATTTCCTGATTTTGTGATCTTCGGCAAGCTTGTCACCGTAGTCATTTCCACCATACCAGTTAGAATCCCAACCCCTGATGATACCAAGGCGATTTCCTATTGGATTTGTTTTTTGTCCCATTTCTCTTAGTTGCTTTGTGTGTTATTATTCTTAGCTCCAAGCACGATAGTTACGTGGTTAGAACGTTTCCTTATCCTGTGAGCGCGGCCCTGCGGTGCAGGACGAAGCCTTTTCAGCATCATTCCGCCGTCAACCCTGATTTCTTTTACGAAAAGGCCGGCGTCTTCAAGACTTTCTTCAGCGTTCTTTTGCTGCCAGTTGTTGATGGCTGATAGCAACAGTTTTTCAAGCTTGCGTGAAGCCTCTTTTGAACTGAACCTTAATATATTTAGCGCTAATTCTACCTTCTGGCCCCTTACAAGATCCGCAACAAGGCGCATTTTGCGTGGCGAAGTAGGGCAGTTATTTAGCTTAGCGAAAGCAATAGACTTATTAGCCTCTTTTCTTGCTTCTGCGGTTTCTCTTTTACGAACTCCCATTGCTATTATTTTTTACCTTTATTTTTAGCACCAGCGTGGCCCCTGAAAGAGCGCGTTGGCGAAAATTCTCCTAATTTATGACCTACCATATTCTCTGTAACGTAAACCGGTACGAATTGACGACCGTTGTGTACTGCGATAGTCTGCCCAACAAAATCCGGGGTGATCATCGAAGCGCGAGACCATGTCTTAACAACTCCTTTGTTTCCCTTCTCGATATTTTCCTGAACTTTCTTATCTAATTTATAGTGAACGAAAGGTCCTTTCTTTAATGAACGTGCCATATCTTACTTATTATTTCTTTCTACGTTCTACGATATACTTATTACTTGGGTTAACTTTAGAACGAGTCCTGTAACCTTTAGCCGGAAGACCTTTCCTTGAGCGTGGGTGACCTCCTGAAGAGCGTCCTTCACCACCACCCATCGGGTGATCTACAGGGTTCATCGCTACCGGCCTTGTCCTTGGCCTCCTGCCTAACCAGCGTGACCTACCGGCTTTACCGGAAACGATCAACTGGTGGTCAGAGTTGGAAACTGCTCCAATAGTAGCCATACATGTAAGAAGGATCAACCTTGTCTCACCTGAAGGCATTTTGATGGTAGCATATTTTCCGTCCCTTGCCATAAGCTGTGCAAAAGTACCTGCACTACGAGCGATAACCGCTCCCTGCCCAGGACGTAGCTCAATACAAGATATAACAGTTCCAAGAGGAATTTTGCTTAGAGGTAAAGCGTTACCAATTTCCGGCTGAGCATCAGCTCCCGAAGTAACAACCTGGCCTACCTGAAGCCCGTTTTGCGCAATGATGTATGCTTTCTCACCATCAGCATAGAACAATAGAGATATGAATGCTGAACGGTTTGGATCGTATTCGATTGTCTTAACCGTAGCAGGGATACCCGCTTTAGTCCTTTTGAAATCGATCATACGATACCTTTGCTTGTGACCACCGCCTGTATAACGCATGGTCATTTTTCCTTGACTATTTCTACCGCCTGAGTTTTTTTTCGGTGCGATCAATGAACGCTCCGGCTTATCAGTTGTAATAGTGTCAAAGCTATTTACAACTCTAAAACGCTGACCCGGGGTAATAGGTTTTAATTTTCTAACTGACATTTTCTATTAGATATTATTATAAAAATCTATTGTTTCACCTTCCTGTACTTGTACGATAGCTTTTTTGTAAGCATTCGTCTTTCCTGAGATCAAGCCACTCTTAGTGTACTTAACCGATCTATCAGCCCTGTAGTTCATTGTGTTTACATCAACAACAGCAACACCATAAGCAGCCTCAACCGCATTTTTGATCTGGATTTTGTTTGCTTTCTTGTCAACCACAAAACCAAAACGGTTGAAAACTTCTCCGTCTTTAGTAATTTTTTCAGTTACGATAGGTTTAATTATGATACTCATGGCGTATTATTTGCTTAAATTTTCCTCAATTCCTTCTAACGCGCCTTCCAAAAGAACTAAATTATTCGCGTTTAAAATCGAATAAGTGTTTAATTCTGAGATAGTTACAACATTAGAAGCCTTTAAATTGCGTGACGACAAATATACATTTTTATTTGTATCACCCAACACAATTAAAGATTTTTTGTTCTCTAACCCTAAAGCTTTCAAAACGTTAAGGAAATTTTTAGTGCTTGGAGCGTCGAAATCGAAGTTCTCTACTACTGTAAGATTTGACTCCTGAGCTTTCATTGTGAAAGCTGATTTCCTTGCCAAACGCTTAAGGTTTTTGTTCAGCTTGAAGGAGTAGCTTCTTGGCCTTGGGCCGAAAATTGTACCTCCACCTTTAAACAAAGGGTTCTTGATACTACCAGCACGGGCTGTACCGGTTCCTTTTTGCTTTTTAATCTTGCGTGTACTTCCGGTTACCTCAGCTCTTTCTTTAGCCTTGTGGGTTCCCTGCCTCTGGTTAGCAAGATATTGCTTAACATCAAGGTATACAGCATGCTTATTAGGCTCAATTGCGAATACTGAATCAGAAAGAGTGATCGTCCTGCCAGTTTCTTTTCCGTTGATATCTAATACTTTTACTTCCATTACTTCTGAATGATTACATAAGAGTTTTTGTGTCCTGGTATAGCACCTTTAACAACAAGCAGGTTCTTATCAGCCACTACTTTTAAAACTCTAAGGTTTTGAACTGTTACATTATCTCCTCCTGTTCTTCCTGCCATGCGCATTCCTTTGAATACACGTGAAGGATACGATGATGCTCCAACAGAACCCGGCGCCCTAAGACGGTTGTGCTGACCGTGAGTAGCTTGTCCTACACCGCCAAAACCGTGGCGTTTTACAACACCCTGGAAACCTTTACCTTTAGATACACCCTGTACATCTACGAATTCGCCTTCAGCGAACACGTCCACAGTTAGTACATCGCCTAACTTGTGCTCATTCTCAAATTGGAATTCAACGACTTTTTTCTTCGCAACAGTACCTGCTTTCTTAAAGTGGCCAAGAGCCGCTTTAGTAGCATGCCTTTCTGCTTTGTCATCGAAACCAAGTTGCAACGCTTCATACCCGTCAACCTCGTTGGTTCTGACTTGGGTAACAACGCATGGGCCAGCTTCGATCACGGTACAAGGGATGTTTTTCCCATTCTCGTCAAAAATACTGGTCATGCCGATCTTTCTACCAATTAACCCAGACATATTAAACTTTTATAAATTAATAAATTGAGAACAGCGCATACTGCTCCCTTAAGAGGGCGCAAAGTTAATTATCTTTTTTGCATATGCAACACTTTACAAATAGTTTTTTCTAACTTTTTTGCACGTAACTAAAAGAAATTAAATTTATTACGCACTATTTAGCGTTTGTCCGCCGGCACGTGGTAAAAAAACCAGAATATTATACCGTTTCCCGCAATAAAGCTTGCGCACCCAAACGCAACTTTTTCAGGGTGTGCCCATCCCATGCAATGGCCGGCGCAGGGCCGGGCTCTCGCCTTTATCTGTCTTCGTTCCTACGGCAGGATATCGGCTCCATCCCTCATGCGGAGCTGCACTCGTACTCAATAGTTACGCCCTTTCAGGGCCTGAATACGCCTTGCATTCCCATACCCCGGGCGATGCCCGGAGCTAAGAGGTATAACCCCGTTAGGGTGCTCAAATGCTGACTGTCTCGTCCTAAAAAAGTTTATAGATTTTTAATTAGCCCTGCCAAACATTTACAGCAATAATTAAAATCCTGTACTGTGATGTTACGATTTCTACAATAATAGTTCCCCATACATCACATCTGAATTCTGAAAAATTTTATTAAATATAATTTACACACTTTCCCAACCCCAACGGGGTTACACATTTTAGCCATAGGCAACGCCTATGGAAAATAAACGCCACCTACCTCCCAGCCCTAAAAGGGTGCGACATTAATCACATTTAAACCTACAAGGCTCTAAAAACCTGCAGAAAATAAAAACAAAAAGCCCCGGTATTACACCAGGGCTAATTTATCTGTCGTATGAATTATCACACTTTGATCTCTACTTCAACACCGCTCGGAAGCTCTAATTTCATAAGAGCGTCGATAGTTTTTGAAGATGAACTGTAAATATCAAGAAGCCTTTTGTAAGAGCTAACTTCAAACTGCTCCCTTGATTTTTTATTCACGTGCGGTGAACGTAGTACAGTAAAGATTTTCTTGTGCGTAGGAAGCGGAATAGGACCCGTTACCACAGCGCCTGTACTTTTTACAGTCTTAACGATCTTCTCGGCAGATTTGTCTACCAGGCTATGATCGTATGATTTTAGTTTTATTCTGATTTTTTGACTCATTTTCTTTCTAATTAAGCGTTACCTTTTGCTTTTTTAATTACATCATCTGCAATGTTGGAAGGTGTCTCAGCATAGTGAGAGAATTCCATTGTAGAAGTAGCACGTCCTGAAGATAGTGTCCTTAGGGTAGTCACGTAACCGAACATCTCAGAAAGAGGCACGCTTGCTTTAACTACTTTAGAACCCGCCCTGTCATCCATGTTGTTGATCTGTCCGCGGCGACGGTTAAGGTCACCTACGATATCACCCATGTTCTCTTCCGGCGTAAGCACTTCAAGTTTCATGATCGGCTCAAGGATAACAGCACCTGCGCTCCTTGCAGCTTCTTTATAACCCATTTTGGCTGCAAGTTCGAATGAAAGCGCATCCGAGTCAACAGGGTGGAATGAACCGTCAAGAAGTACAACCTTCATGCTGTCCATTTCGTAACCTGCAAGAGGGCCTTGTTTCATAGCCTCTTTAAAGCCTTTCTCGATAGCAGGGATGAATTCCCTTGGGATGTTACCACCTTTAACTTCGTTAACGAATTGAAGTCCCATTGGTACTTTTCCGTCAACTTCGTCTGCAGGCCCGAGACGGAATACGATATCACCGAATTTACCACGACCACCGGATTGCTTTTTGTAAGTTTCCCTGTGCTGTGCTTCACGTGTGATAGCTTCTTTGTACTCTACCTGCGGCTCGCCCTGGTTAACCTCTACCTTAAACTCACGCTTAAGACGGTCTACAAGGATATCAAGGTGAAGCTCACCCATACCGGAGATGATCGTTTGTCCTGAAGCATGGTCAGTCCTAACGGTAAACGTTGGATCTTCTTCAGCAAGTTTAGCCAAAGCCATACCCATTTTATCAACGTCGGCCTTAGTTTTAGGCTCAACAGCGATACCGATTACCGGATCAGGGAAGTTCATACTTTCAAGAACGATAGGGTTTTTCTCATCAGAAAGGGTATCACCAGTCTTGATGTCTTTAAAGCCTACAGCTGCACCAATATCACCTGCCTCGATGTACTCGATTGGGTTTTGCTTGTTAGCGTGCATCTGGTAGATACGGGAGATACGCTCTTTGTTACCTGAACGGTTGTTAAGAACATACGAACCTGCATCAAGACGGCCTGAATAAGCCCTGAAGAACGCAAGACGACCTACATAAGGATCGGTTGCGATCTTGAACGCAAGCGCCGCGAACGGCTCAGTAACTGATGGCTTACGCGTGATAGGCTCGTCAGTATCAGGGTTTGTACCTTCGATAGCTTCTTTATCAAGTGGCGAAGGAAGGAATTTACAAACTGCATCAAGCATGAACTGAACACCCTTATTTTTGAATGAAGAACCGCAAAGCATAGGGATGATAGCCATATCTATGGTAGCTTTCCTTAGCGCTTCGTTGATCTCATCCTCAGTAATTGAGCTTTCATCTTCCATGAATTTCTCAAGAAGGCTCTCATCATAACCGGCAACCTCTTCAATAAGCTGTGCCCTGTACTGGTGTGCTTCTTCTTTCATATCGTCCGGGATAGGCACGATATCGAATGTAGCACCCTGTGTTTCATCATGCCATATGATAGCCTGGTTCTTGATAAGATCTACCACGCCTTTGAAATCAGCCTCGTCACCGATCGGAAGTACGATAGGCACCGCGTTCGACTTAAGCATGTCTTTCACCTGCTGGCAAACAGCAAGGAAGTTAGATCCCTGGCGGTCCATTTTGTTCACAAAGCCCATACGCGGCACTTTGTAGTTATCAGCAAGCCTCCAGTTAGTTTCAGACTGTGGCTCAACACCGTCAACGGCGCTGAAAAGGAACACAAGTCCGTCAAGCACCCTTAGGGAACGGTTTACCTCAACGGTAAAGTCAACGTGTCCCGGGGTATCGATGATGTTGAAGTGGTAATCTTTAGAATCGCCGGTAGTCTTACCTTGGTCTGTAGGGAAGTTCCATGTACATGTTGTCGCGGCCGAAGTAATGGTAATACCCCTCTCCTGCTCCTGCGCCATCCAGTCCATGGTTGCTGCACCGTCATGCACCTCGCCTATCTTGTGGGATTTACCCGTATAGAAAAGGATACGCTCGGTAGTTGTAGTCTTACCCGCGTCAATATGGGCAGCAATACCTATGTTTCTCGTATATTTTAAATCTCTTGCCATTATTTATTAGATGTGATGTTTCTTTATGAATTAAAACCTGAAATGTGAGAATGCTTTGTTAGCTTCTGCCATCTTGTGAGTATCCATCCTCTTTTTAACAGCAGCACCTTCTTCTTTAGCAGCAGCTAATATTTCAGAAGCCAGCCTTTGAGCCATAGATTTCTCGTTTCTTCTTCTTGCATAAAGGATCATCCATTTCATTGCCATAGAGATCTTCCTGTCCGGACGGATCTGCATTGGTATCTGGAATGTTGCACCACCAACCCTGCGGCTGCGTACTTCTACGTGCGGCATTACGTTGTTGATAGCATCTTTCCATGTTTCAAGCGCTGATTTCTCAGCGTCCTGCTTTTTAGTCTCAACGATGTCGATAGCATCATAGAACACTTTGAAAGCAGTTGATTTTTTACCGTCCCACATTAAGTTATTCACAAAACGTGTAACCAATTGGTCATTAAACCTTGGATCTGGCAAAAGAGGTCTTTTTTTGGCCTGTCTTTTTCTCATGTCTTTTCTTTAAAGTGTCCTTAAATTACTTTTTCTTTCCTGTTGCTGCTGGCGCTTGTCCTGGTTTTGGACGTTTTGCACCATACTTAGACCTGCGCTGTGTCCTTCCGGCTACACCGGCGGTATCCAAAGCACCGCGAACGATGTGGTACCTTACACCCGGTAGGTCTTTTACTCTTCCGCCTCTAACTAATACTATCGAGTGCTCTTGAAGATTGTGTCCTTCTCCAGGGATGTACGCGTTCACCTCGTTACCATTTGTCAAACGAACCCTTGCAACTTTACGCATTGCAGAGTTTGGTTTTTTTGGTGTTGTGGTGTACACACGTGTACATACGCCCCTTCTTTGAGGACAGGAATCTAAAGCAGCCGATTTACTCTTCTTAGTTATCTGGGCTCTCCCTGTTCTTACTAATTGTTGAATTGTTGGCATAATTAAATACTAAAAATTTCTTTTGATTAAAAAATCCCGCTTTTTACGGGGTTGCAAATGTAGGGATTAAAATTTATAAAACAAATTGTAAATCATTAATTTTCAAACACGTTCTGCTAGGCAAATACAGTAAAAGAATTTCCAGCCACGAATTACACTAATTCCCACAAATTTCTTTCCTACAAGCCCCATATAACATTCAAAAATTTAAACATTCCTTCAATTTGTGGAAATTCGTGTAATTCGTGGCAAAAAAACACCATCTTCATCGTTGATATTATTTCGGTTATTTTTGCGTTATTTTACAGCTAACAAACTCCGGGTTGAAAAATCTACTCCTTATATATATAGTATCCTTCGCTTTTTTTTCGGCAAAAGCACAAAACCTTTACCTGAAGGCGGAAGGCAGCACTATGCTGGAGAACAAGGTTATCGACTCCGTTCCTTACAACAAAATTCACGGGAACGCAAAATCGGTTGCCGACGAGGCCGCAGCGCTTTCCAACACCTTATTAAAGAATGGTTATCTTGAGAACCGGGAACTGGCGCACATTAAGACAAATGATTCCACTTTTGTATATTCTTTTTCCGTTGGCCAAAAAACAAACACTGTACATATATATACCGGCCACATACCGCAAGAAGAAAAAGACCTTCTTGACATCTCAAAAGACACCATCATACTGGCCATGTCCGATGTAGAGCCTTTTATGAACAGCAGCATTGCACTGTTGGAACGAAAAGGATATTCACTAAGCTCCCTTCAGCTCACCGACTACAGCAAAACCAACAACACCCTGACAGCCCGGCTGAATATAAAAACCGAAAAGAAGCGGACACTTGATAATATTGTAATAGAAGGCTACCCGAAATTTCCCGAAGGCATCCGCAGGAATATCGCAAAGCAATATAGAGGCAAAACATTCAACCAGGAAACCCTGCAACGGGTATACAATGACTTCAACTCCCTGCGGTTCGTAAGCCAGGTGCGATATCCGGAAATACTTTTTAAAAAGGACACCACCAAAGTGTATGTGTACCTCCAGAAAGCCAGGCCCAATACTTTCGACGGCTTCATTGGCTTTTCGAACGACGAGCAGAGCAATGTCATTTTCAACGGCTATCTCGACCTGAATCTTAGCAACGTGCTCAATTCGGGCGAAAAATTCAACCTCTTCTGGAAAAGCGACGGCCAGAAGCAGACCACCTTTAACCTCGCTACAGAACTGCCTTATTTATTCAGGAGCCCTGTCGGCCTCAAGGCAAGCCTGAGGATATTCAAGCAGGACAGTACGTTCCAGAACACGGTAACCGATGTTAACGTTGGCTATTACTTCAGCTATAACTCAAAGTTATACATAGGGCACCAAAAAACACAATCGGTAGACATTCAAAACAGCAATACCGCCACATTGAGCGATTATAGCAATACCTTCTGGACATCCAGCTATGAGTTTACCGACTTTAATGTAGACGATTTCCTTTTTCCCGAAAGAACATCACTTACAGTAAAAGGCGGTTTAGGCAAACGAAATGCAAAGACCGGTAACAGCGACCAATATTTTGCACAGATCAATGCATCACACAACCTGTACCTCAATAAAAAGAATGTGATCAACGTGAAGAACCATACCTACTACCTGAAAAGCAATACCTATATAATCAATGAGCTTTATCGTTTCGGAGGCATCAACTCCATACGGGGGTTTAACGAAAATAGCCTGCAGGCCAGCCTCTACACCGCACTAATGGCAGAATACCGGTATATCCTCTCCCCTACTATGTATGTGCATTCAATTACAGACTACGGATATTTCCAGGACAAGGCATCCGGTACTGAAAATAAGCTACTTGGCTTGGGCTTTGGATTTGGGTTATTTACCAAAACCGGCCTTTTCAACATCATTTATGCCAACGGAAGCACTGAAAGCCAACAAATTAAGCTATCTAACTCGATAGTACACATTAGCTTTAAAACATCATTTTAACACTTTCACTTACACAAAAGCCTAAAATCTTACTAAAATTCTAAATTATTTCCTAAAATTTTTGGTTTTGTAAATAGTTCGTCAGATATTTGAGATACTAACTCAAATTTTATTAAATGAAAACAAGGCTACACGTTTTATTAACGCTGCTCTTTGCGTTAATGATGCAAATTTCGTTTGCACAGGAGAGGACAGTATCAGGTACTGTTTCTGATGAGGCGGGATTCCCGATTCCGGGAGTCAATGTGGTAGTAAAAGGCACTACCATTAGCACCCAAACCGATTTTGACGGTAAGTACCAAATACAGGCGTCTCCGCAACAGACACTTGTATTTAGCTACATTGGCATGGGTACTCTTGAAATGTCTGCTGCCTCAACCACTATCAACCCAACCCTTAAAGATTCGGCCACAGAGCTTGAAGGTGTTGTGGTAACGGCAGTAGGTATCCGAAGGGAAAAATCGTCGATCGGTGCCTCAACCACGACGCTAAAATCTGAAGAAATCCTCAGGGGCCAGCAGGCAAACATTGCCGACGCTGTTAAAGGTAAAGTGGCAGGTGTTATTATTTCCAACAGCTCGACTGACCCGGGCGCATCATCAAGCGTCATTATCCGTGGCTTTAAAACCCTTTCGGGTAAAAACCAGCCGCTCTATGTTGTTGACGGCGTTCCGCTTTATGAGCAGACCAATTCGTCTTCCAGCCTTACCAATGGCTACGACTTTGGTAATGCTGCAGCCGACATCAACCCGCAGGATATTGAGACCATGACGATACTTAAAGGCGCCTCTGCAACCGTACTTTACGGATCGAGGGCTGCCGGCGGTGTGATACTCATCACAACCAAAAAAGGAAAAGAAGGAAGGATGGCTGTAGAATACACCAACTCTACTTCCTTTACCCAGATTAACAGGACACCAAAATACCAGTCTAAATTCGGACAGGGTTGGGATGGTGTACACTACCTTATTGAAAACGGTTCATGGGGCGCGCCATTTGACGGGAAACCACACGTATGGGGCCACGTCGTAAATAACAGCCAGTTGCTGAAACCTTATTCATTCCAGCCGGACCAGCTTGAAAACTTCTTTACAACCGGTACTTCAAGGATAAACTCCGTGAACGTTTCAGGTGGCCATGGCGACACTACTGCCCGCCTGTCGTATACCAATACGCAGCAGGATGGTATATACCCTACCGATGCAGACTCTTTTGAAAGGAATGTACTCAGCGTGTCGGCAACTTCCAAAGTAAAAAACATCAGCATCAGCGGTACCATGAATTATGTAAGCAATTCAGGAAAGAACGTAGCTACCGGGCAGAGCGCAACGGTTTATAACAACCTGATGCAGATACCGAACGATTTCCCGATTACAGAAATGGCAGATTACAACGGCCAGTTCTTTAACAACGACAACTATTATACCCCTTACGGAATCGTTAACCCTTATTTTACACTGAACTCTAATGGCGCGACAAACAAGAAGGAACGCGTTTACGGGTCGTTCGATTTCAACTACAAAATAAACGACTGGTTTAATGCCACCTACCGTTTTGGTATGGACGTTTCCTCTGAGCGCAGCAAAGTATGGACAGCCCGTATTGATGCGGCACCGGGAAGCCCTAATGACGGATCATCAAACGAGACACCGGGAAGCTATGCTGAAAGCTATGTCAACACCAAACTCGTGAACCATGATATCCAGGCTAACTTTGACTTTGGCATAACGGAAAAATTAAGGTTCCAATCTACAGCAGGTTTCAACATTTGGGATGAGCGTTATAACAGCCTTGGCGCATCGGTAGCCAGCCAGGATATCCCGGGCTTTTACAACCTGGCCAACAGCTCGCAAATTCCGGCTGTTGCCACATTAATGACAAGCAACAAGCTTTACGGGCTTTATGATACTGCTACCCTTTCTTATGACGAACAGCTTTTCCTTACAGGAAACATCAGGAATGACTGGTTCTCAAGCCTTCCTGTAGCTAACAGGTCTAAACTGTATGCGGGTGGAAATGCCAGCTGGGTTTTCACAAGGACTTTCTCCGGTATAGACAAAGTGCTTAATTACGGAAAATTAAGGGTTGGTTATGCATCAGTAGGTGTTGGAACAGACCCTTACCAGGTTTTTGCAGTAAATACGCAAACCAATGTAAACATGGGCTTCGGTAGCGTTATATTCCCTATTAATGGTATTAATGCCTACGGTATTGGCAACAGGATGGCAAACCTCAACCTGAAGCCGGAAGTTAAAACAGAGCTGGAATTTGGTACCGAACTATCTTTCTTCAATAATTTTTTAACTATTGACGCTACCTACTTTGATGCTAAGACCAAAAACCAGATCCTTGCGCTTCCGCTAGCGCCAAGTACGGGATATACTTCGCAACAGGCTAACATTGGTACACTCCGTACCAAAGGTTTTGAAGGGCTCGTTACTATCAACTGGCTAAAAAGCAACGAAGGCTTCAACTGGAGCTCGAGCGTGAATTACGCTAAATACAACACCGTATTGGAAGAGCTTGACCCAAGGATCGATCAGGTGAACCTTGGCGGCCTCAGCACGTATGAGTACATTGCTAAACAAGGGCAGCCGGTGGGACTTATCAGGGGTTATGTGCCTGAAACCGATACTAACGGAAATGTGGTAGTGGATGCAAATGGTGTACCTGTTGCCGCTTCTACAAAACAGGTATATGGCGATTCGCAATATGATTACACTATGGGTATCACCAACAACTTTAGCTGGAAAGGCATTTCGCTTGATTTCACCTTTGATATCCGCCAGGGTGGTTTGATGTACTCAAGGACTGCAGATATTACAAGGTTTACCGGTAACTCAATTACAACAGTTTACAACGACAGGCAGCCTTTTGTAGTGCCAAACTCTGTAGTGAAAAACGTAGCTGATGACGGTACAGTAACCTACTCGCCAAACACGACCCCAATCGATTCTGAGCACATGGATGACTACTACCGTGCCGATGCCAATGCGCGGGCAAATGTTATCAGCAAATCATTTGTAAAGCTTCGTGAAGTTGTGCTTAGCTACAGGTTCCCTTCGAAACTTTTGGAGAAAACACAGATCCAGTCGCTATCGTTCTCTGTAATCGGCCGTAACCTGTTCCTTTGGACACCAAAAGAAAACCAGTTCATTGACCCTGAGGTTTCTACTTTTGGAAATGACCTTGCCGGGCAGTTTGGCGAGTTTAGCGCCAACCCTTCTACCAGAAGTATTGGTTTTAGTTTAAAAGCATCATTCTAATAATAAATCTATGAAAAATATAAATAAGTTTTTAATCCTTTTTCTCACAGGGCTCTTTATAGCATCATGTGACGAAAAACTGGACATAAACGTTGACCCCAACGCCCCGGCCGAGATCAACGCAGGCCTTGCGCTAACGTCGGCTGAAGGTACGCTGGCATCAGTAGTGGGCGGCGAATTCATGAACCTTGGCGGCTTTTATGCCGAATACCATACACAGGCCCCGAGTGCCAGCCAGTTTGAGAACATCGATTCTTACAACCTCAACACGGCTTATGCAAATACACCCTGGACACAACTGTATGCAGGCGTGCTTACCGACCTGAAATATGTAACCGAGAAGTCCAATGATGCCGGCGATACGGCAACAGCCCTTATGGCTGAAGTGCTTCGCGGGTATACCTACCAGTTACTGGTGGACCTTTTTGGCGATGTGCCTTATACCGAAGCTTTGCAGGATGGCAACATTACGCCGCATGTTACGCCAGGTGAAGAGATCTATGCCGATGTGATCAGCAAGATCGATGCTGCACTGGCCGCTTATGAAGCTGATCCGACGGAGTCATCAGCAGCATTGCAGGATGTTATCTTTAACAGCAATATGGACAAGTGGGTTCAGTTCGCAAACACACTTAAGCTAAAGATGTACATCAGGATGGCTTATACACCGCAGGCCAACCCGGCAGCAGTTACCGCTTTGCTGAATGAGGGAAATTTCCTGACGGAAGATGCTAAATTTAACCTGTTTGCAGAATCTACCAATAAGACGAACCCGTTTTATGCAACTTTCCTTACCAATGCAGGATCAGGGCTTGGCGACGTGAACCATGTGGCCAGCGATGCGCTGCATGATTTTTACACTGAAAATAATGATGCCCGCCTGCGAGCTGCATTTCGGCCTGGAACCGGCGGGACATACAATTCAATTTCCCAGGGTACCGGTAACGATTTTAATAACACAGCAGTTGCCTATGCCCGCCCAAATGTTCGTCCTAAAACCCCTGTATTCTTTTTATCTGCTTCAGAAAGCTATTTTCTCCAGGCAGAGGCATTGATTCGTTATGCAGCCGGAGCAGGGGCGAAAGAAGCGTATGACGCAGGGGTGCTGGCATCCTTCATGACGTATCAGGAAAATTTCTTTAAAGACGCTGATGCTACTAAATCAACAGAATCGGTGTGGTCGGCCGCTGAGGCTGCTTCCGAGGCTGCAGATTTAACCGGTCCCGGCGGCGCTTATGAATACCAACCGGGTGCAGATGCGGAAACTACTGTGAGGCAGGTGATCATCCAGAAATGGGCAGCACTTCCTTATATAAATAATATTGAAGCTTACATTGAAGCAACCAGGACCAAGTACCCTGAAATTGTAGAAGAAGGTACAGAGGATTATACTATAGGCAACCGCATCCCTTCTTCGATATCTATACTGCCGGGCACCACGATACCTAGTATCCTGTTCTATCCTGACAGTGAAACCCAAAGAAACCCTAACATTACGCAAAGGGCATCGATAACCGAAAATGTTTGGTGGGACCAGAAACCAGAATAAATAAAAAACTATGAGAAATATATATAAAAAAGGATTGGGGTTACTGGCGATAGTTCTCGCTTTTACCTCTTGCAGCCCGGATGAACCGATTCATTCTTCCATAACTAATTATCCGGTGATAACTGTTGCGGGGGATGATGTGATATTTGTTCATCAGGGAGAACCATTTACCGACCCGGGAGCTACTGCAACAATCGACGGGAATGAGGTTCCGGTTACTACTACCTACATAGGAAGGTATCGTGGCAACGTTTTTACAGGTACCCTTGACACGAATATTGCCGACGTATATACTGTACAGTATTCGGCTATGAATGAGGATGGTTTTTCAGGAGTATCAACGAGACAGGTAATAGTTGCCAATACGGGAGACCTGGTAAACAGTATCGAGGGTGTATATACTTCAACAGTATTCAGAAATGGGTCACAGGGAAATCCTTCTTCTGCGTATACTGATATAGAATATATCCTTATATGGAAAAACGCAAATGGGACTTATCAGGTATCTGATTCATTTGGCGGATGGTACCTGTTTGCCCGCGCAATAGCTAATTCTGAAACGCCGGGTGGTGTCATTGTAGCGAATGATATTACTACGAATGATTTTAGCTTTCCGGGAACGCAAACCAATCTCTATTTTGGAGGATCATCGGAAATAGAAAGCCTTGAAGTTGATCCTGCAACGAAGACACTTGTACTTACAACATCATGGGATACTACCCCACCAGTTACTCATTACACCTTTGTATCAACATTAGAACAGGTTCAATTTTAAAAGCAAACTCTCATGAAGAATATAAAATTCAATATAAAGCTTATACTTTTCGGCGTATTCTCTCTGGCAGCCTTTACTGCATGCGAGGAGGACGGGTATGCCGATTATAATGCAGGTGGTACAACTACCCAACAGATGAATGGCGAATTCTGGATCGACATAGCTGATCCGGATGGGAATGTGGTTGTAGAGCATGCACTGCACAAGTTGTATGATATGGACGGTAATCTGTATATCACTGACAGGGTTGGATCAGACGATACTTTTACCGGATGGTATACCGAAGCTGAGCTTGATTACAACCTTGACAACCTTACTTTCAGCGCTACGGAGGCTGATAACACTTCCGATGGCTCCGTTGTAACCATTACCGAAGGGAAGATCCTTAAAGGCGCAGGCCATTCCAAATCAGGTGGGGTTACTGACAGCATTTATTTTAAAGCTGTTTACGACTACGATCCCGGAACGGTACTCACTTTTGCCGGTACCAGAAGGACGGGCTTTGAGGAAGACGAATATTAGCCTTTATAATATTGCCATTAAACCATCCCAAAACGGGATGGTTTTTTTATACCTTTGCCTTATGGAAAAAGAACACCAGATATTCGGTATACGGGCTATTATCGAAGCCCTGAACTCCCGCAAGGAAATAGACAAAGTATTTATACAGAAGGATGCCGACGGCGACCTGATGCGCGACCTCATGAAAACCATGAAGCGCTTAAATGTAAATTTCTCCTATGTACCGGTAGAAAAGCTGAACCGACTTACACCCAATAACCACCAGGGAGCCGTAGCTACTATTGCCCCTATTGCTTTCCATAACCTGGAAACATTGGTGGAAACAGTTATGGAAAGCGGAAAAACGCCGCTATTCCTTATCCTTGACCAATTATCGGATGCCCGCAATTTTGGGGCTATCATCCGTACAGCAGAGTGTACAGGTGTTGACGGTATCATCGTTCAAAAACAGGGTTCGGCCCCGGTAAACGGCGATACGGTAAAGACATCGGCCGGCGCGGTATTCAATGTGCCTATCTGTAAAGTAGAGCATATTAAGGATGCTATTTTCCACCTTCAGGGGTCGGGCATTAAAACTGTAGCTGCCACCGAGAAAACTGATAACAACATCTATGATATTTCGCTGAACGAACCTGTAGCTATCATCATGGGATCGGAAGACAGGGGCATTAACCCATCGGTATTGAAGATCGTGGATGAAAAAGCCAAACTGCCAATGTTCGGTACCATAGGCTCACTAAATGTATCGGTAGCATGCGGGGCTTTTTTGTATGAAGCGGTGAGGCAGAGGGGGTAATTTCAGATTTCAGATTGAGCTTCACTCCTGCCTGAATCAAATAATTTAAAAATTAGACATAACAAATCAGGGCGGCCAATGGCCGCCCTGATTGTATTAATATATAATGTATATTAGTTAACTATAAGCTTCACCGTATATACTTTATTAGAATGTATCTTCAGTATGTACGTACCTGTGGGCAGGCTCTGGTTGATGAGTGAGAAATTATAATCCTCAACATTTTTAGATGTATAGAACAGGTTGCCTGTCATATCGAACATATCAATTTGATCGACGCGGTATTTCGATTTTATAAAGGTGCGCTCACCTGCTTTCGCCGGGTTAGGATATACCATAAGCGATTGCTGGCCCTGCCACTCTTCTGTACCATTCGTATCTCCAAGTACCTCAAAGTTTATCCTGTTAGAAACCTCGTTGTATGAGTCATCGGTAAAGATCACGATAAAGTAATCGCCCGGTTCCGTAGGAAGCTTATCGTCCGGTAAAGACATTGTGCCTTCCGGCTGGCCGTCAAAGTACGTATAGCTTACCAACGGGTCAACATTCGGCTCGTCGCCTCCATGATAAATACCGATCCAGTCTTTGATGATTCCCGGAGCATCCGTCCATGTAGCGATGATGTTTTCATTAAGGTTGTAAACAGTCTTATTGATGGCAAGCTGCGTGATCATCGATCCGATCTGGAAGAATACCTTTTCGCCTACTTTATTGTACCCGTCCTGCAGCATGTATTGTGCGTAGTAATATCCGTCAGCAAGGCCATTGAAGGTAAAGCTGCCTCCTGGTGCCGTCACGTAGCTCCATGCCGTTGAATTCACCTGGCCGGGCACCTGCCCTACCTTGTAGACGCCAATCCAGTCGAGCGCGAGATTCGGCGCATCTGTAAAATTTACGGTAACGGCCTCGCCCGACTGGTAGGCCGGCTGGCTGGTAGTAAGGATAACATTTGGCCCCACATAAAAATATACCCTGTCGGCAATTTCGGTGTAGCCATCATTTTCAAACAATGCTATATAGTACCAACCCGTTTGGGAAAGTCCTGATGTGAACGTGTGCGTACCGCTTACCTGGCCTCCTGTATAGGCCCATTGTATAGATGGCGTGGAACTGCCCGGTGTCTGGCCGTCTTTATAGAGCCCGAACCAATCGGTGCTGTTGCCCGGTGTATCGGCAAACGAAACGATTATTGGCGTATTCGGAAGGTATGCAAGTGTGTCGAGCTGTATCTGCGTATCGGCAAATGTACTGTTGATAATGTTGAACGACTTTACTTCGCTCCACTGGCTCCAGTTCAGGTTGCGGTCGCGGTGGCGTGCCTTTACAAAGTACTGGCCATTGGGCAGGTCGCCCGGGGCAAGTGTCAGTTTGGTAATGTCCACATTCAGGTTTACGTTAGCGGTGCTGTCCACCTGCGTACCTACAGGCCCGAAAAGATCTTCAAAGTCCCTGTATACATCTTTTTCGACGATGCTGAAATCCTGCGTCTTGCCGATCATGAATTGTGTAGAGTTCAATTCCTGGTTGGTTGTAGTGCTGTAGGCAGATGTTTCAAGCGTTAGCGGAAGCTCGACATCATTACCTGTAAGCTCGTTGGTAATTGTTGGCTGTGCCGGTACATCCAGCCCCAAATAGCGGTGGAACTCGTCCATCAGCTGGTTATTCTTCCATTGGTAAACGCTGCCTATTGAATACGCGTCAACATCGAAAGTACCATTGTTCACGTCGATATCAATAATCTGGTACAGCCAGTTGGAGATGGTTTTCTGAACATCTTCAAAGTTTTGCTCTACAGCCATTCCCCAGTACTGGTCCCATGCCACACCACCTGAGATGATCTGGTAGGTTGGCGTGTTCTTAAGCTGCCCCCTGTGGTACAGGTGGTGGTGCGCGCCAATGTGCAGAATGTGCTTTGATGAAGCTGTAAGCAGCGGCATGGCATTGTTGCGTACCCACGGCGAAATATCCCCTACATATTGTTCTGCCTGGTAGGGCCTGTGCCCGAGAGATATGATCCAGTCAACTGTGTTGTCATTATCGGCCGCCTCTACCACCTGCGCTACCCATGCAAGCTGCTGTGCGCTGGTATGCTCGGTATCCATAGCTATGAACAGCGTGTTCCCAACCTGGTTAGCATAGTAATTTTCGGTACCTGATGATATTCCCTGATAACTCATGCCGTCAAGGATATAATGATCGTAGTACGCCTGCATGGCAAGCGTTCCGTAGGTCTCGTGGTTACCTACAAGGGTCTGAATAGGGAGGTAGCCCGAAAGGCCTTTGTTTTTCCTGAAGTGTACGTTCTCGTAGTGGTCGAGCGTACCAACGTCTACCTGGTCACCCACCATTACGGTAAGTGCAATGTTATCCGCAGGATCGTTCTCAATGCCCCATTTTTCGGCGATCTTCCTTTTTGCAGAAGCAACCAGTGAGTCAAACCTTGGCTCGTTCCTCATCTGGTTATCCCCCATTATAAGGAAACGAAGGTGTCCGTCGGCAGTAGCGGCCTGCCCCGGCAGTGGAAGGGTCTTAAAGTTGTAAACGGCAGAAACCTCAGAACCGGTCTTAATACGATAGTAGTACTTAGTATTGGCCGTAAGACCGGTTACATGTACGGTGTGGTAAAAATAGTTGGCGGGGTAGCCTGTGTCAGACATTACCTGGTTGGTACCGGTAACTGTGTTGGTAAGCGCGGTTGGCGTAGTTCCGTATTCTACAATGGATTCGGGGTTGGCCGACGTTTTCCAATTCACGTAAATTGATGTCGGTGACGGCGCCTGAAGGTATGGGAATAAGGTTTGTGCCTCTGCCCCTATACCACAAAGCACCATGAGAAGTAAGTAGATCTTTTTCATTGGGTGTTGTGTTTTATTATGAAGCCACAAAACTACCCTGTATAAAAAAGAGGCATATTAAGCGTGATTTAACTTCGCAACGGAAAATGCTATTAAATTTTTAAGCGCATTAAATCTTGTTTACTTAACATTTCTTTAAGAGATATGAATTCGTTGTAAAAATTTAATAACCTACAGTCCAAAATCTATTTTGAAATTGCTAAAAGCGTAAGCTATCAGGAAAAATTTATTAAAATCACGAATCCGGATTGTTTCGGCACAGATACACTACCTTTATTTCGGGGGTTGGCGGGCTGAGTATTTCGTAGTCTACCACTTCTATATCTTCAGGCTTCGGCGGGTTGACGAAATTGCCATGCTCGTCAAAGCGTTTCATGAACGGATCGTTTTTCGGGTCGAAATCCGGGCGTTGCCAATCGTATACGATTTCCTTTTTATATTCAGGGGTCTTATAAAGCCGTGAGAAAAGGAAGCCTGAAAGAAACCCTCCAAGATGCCCTTCCCAGGAAATGCCCTGTTCAATATCCGGAAAAATATACCATATCATCCCTCCATACAGCACAACAACCATCAGCGAAAGCGCTACCAGCCGGTAATAGCCTGTCTGTATCCCTTTAAAGAAAATAAAGCTAACCAGCACATAAATGAGGCCGCTTGCCCCGATATGGTAGGACTCCCGGCCAATCAGCCACGTGAACGCCCCCGAAAGCAGGATTCCATAAACCATTACCTGCAACGCCTGCTTCCTGTAGAAATACCTCAGGGCAGCGATAAGTACCAGCAGGGCAACGGAATTGTTGTACAGATGCTCCAATCCGCCGTGAAGGAAGGGGCTGAAAACGATACCGCGGAGGCCGGTAAAGGTACGCGGCAGGATACCATAGTCGTTAAGATAAATATTGAACCGCACCTCTACCCAGTACACGATCCAGAGCGTAAGCACAAAATAGAGCGGCCAAGCTACTACCGAAGGCGAAAATACTAAATGGTCGTCCCTGTTGTCTTTCATGCCTGAAGCACGTCAAAAACATAACCAAAAAAATTTTCCTGTTAAATTGTCAGCTATAATTTTAACCCGGTTTAGGAATACTGCTATTCAAAATACAAACTAATAATGCGTAATTTTACATTATGGAAGCACCTTTAGCCGAACGCATACGCCCGCAGCATTTATCTGAATACATCAGCCAGCAGCACCTGGTGGGGCCTAACGGCTCGTTAACCCACCAGATAGCGAGGGGCATTATTCCGTCACTGATCCTGTGGGGTCCACCCGGCACCGGAAAAACAACGTTGGCACAGATCATGGCACAGGAAAGCAACCGCCCTTTTTATGTATTGAGCGCCATTAATGCCGGGGTGAAAGACGTTCGCGAAGTGATTGACAAAGCAAAGCAGAGCGGCGGCCTTTTCACTGCAAAAAATCCGATATTATTCATCGATGAGATCCACCGCTTTAGCAAATCACAGCAGGATTCGCTATTGGCAGCGGTAGAAAAAGGCTGGGTGACACTGATTGGCGCTACGACCGAAAACCCAAGCTTTGAGGTAATACCCGCTCTATTGTCAAGATGTCAGGTATATGTGCTGAATCCATTCACCAGGGAAGACCTTGAGGCATTGCTGCACCGCGCTATGGAAGCCGATACTTACCTGAAACAGAAAAACATCAACCTGAAAGAAACCGAGGCACTGCTGCGGCTTTCGGGTGGAGATGGCAGGAAGCTGCTGAATATTTTTGAGCTTGTGGTAAATGCCAGCGAAGGCGACGATATAACAATCACTAACGACAGGGTAATGCAGTTGGCACAAAAGAATACGGTGCTTTATGACAAGACCGGCGAACAGCATTACGACATTATCTCTGCCTTTATAAAATCAATGCGGGGCAGCGACCCTAATGGGGCTGTTTACTGGCTGGCCCGGATGATAGAAGGAGGCGAAGACCTGAAGTTCATTGCCCGCAGGATGCTCATACTGGCTTCGGAAGATATTGGCAATGCCAACCCTACCGCGCTCATTATGGCGAACAATACCTTCCAGGCGGTGGGCACCATTGGCTATCCGGAATCGCGCATTATATTAAGCCAGTGTGCTGTTTACCTTGCTACTTCTCCAAAGGGTAATGCTACCTATATGGCGATAGGCAAAGCACAACAGGTAGTAAAGCAAACCGGTGACCTGCCCGTGCCGCTTCACCTGCGCAATGCCCCTACGAAACTAATGAAGGAACTGGGCTACGGCGACGATTATAAGTATGCCCATGACTATGAGAATAACTTTGCCGAACAGGAATTCCTGCCCGATGAAATAAGGAATACCGTTTTTTATGAACCGGGCAACAGCAGCCGCGAAAACGCCGACCGGGAGTTTTTAAGGAGAAGATGGAAAGGGAAGTATGGATATTGAGAAGGTTCTGAGGTTCTAAGTTGCTAAGGTTCTAAGCTCCTCAGAACCTTAGCAACTTAGAATCAAAACTTAATATTCAGTTTTTCGGAAACCAGCTTTTCATTTTGGTAGTATTCAAAAAACCATTCGTTGCCTTTTTTGAATACAACGCCGTTTTTGCCTTCGCCCTGTGCGGTAAAATTATCCGGTTGGGAAGTCTTGTACATTTTGAGCACCACTTTAGGTGTCATGTCAACCAGTTGGTAGCCGTTAGCAATCGGCTGTGCAAAAAGTTGGTTCTCATTACTTACCTGGATCGGTTTTTCAGGTGCAATGGTTTCAGGTGAAGAAATACTTGTCGCAGGGGCCGTTTGCTTTGGAGCCGTCCTTACCTCGTTGGCTATTGCCGCAGCATCTTTGCCCGAATACTGGTAATTCAGAGATTCAAGGGATACGGCAGCTTCTCTTAAGGCCTCATAATAAGCCTGTTTAAAATCTTTTATCTTGCTTACACCTTTGGTGGACCTGAAGAGCTCCTTTCCGTCACAATCCTTTATCGTTATATAAAGGGCAGTCGTCAGCACACCTGAATCGGATTCTAAAGTACCATATAGCGCTTTACATTTATCAAGCGCCACCTCATCCGGCATTTTCTGGCCCGCCTGGTATACTGTAAACCCATACTTTTCAAACATCATCTTGGTCAGCATGTTCAGGTTATACTTATTCTCCTCTTTAAAGAAGTCAAATTTTACCGGAACAACAAGGTATTTATAGTCATTTACAGTTTGTGAGGAGCAAAGTCCCGAAATTAGCAAGGTAAGCAGTAATAGTATCTTTTTCATAATTTAAAGTAAGTCCTTAAGCTCCAGCAAATGGTGCACCTGCTTTACAGAAGGGTGCGCCTCTTTCCTGAATTCATTAAAATAAATAGCGTCGAGCCCAAAGTCAATGGCTCCCTGCACATCGGCTTCAATGCAGTCGCCTATCATGATGCTGTGGCCCTTTTCGGCATTGGCAGCCTTCAATGCATATTCGAATATCCCGGCATGGGGCTTTTTGCAGCCCGCCATATCCGAATTGGTTATCGTCTCAAAATAATGCTCGATATTGGAGTTCTTCAGCTTTCCGGCCTGCACTTCGTGAAAACCGTTGGTTATAATATGAAGGCTGTATTTTGGCTTCAGGTAGTCGAGTATTTCGATAGCCCCCTCAAACAGGTGATTGCTGTCGGGAAGTAGCCTAATATAGTCTGCGGCAAGCGCATGTACCAATTCGTCATCGGCTTCAAACCCAACCTGGCTGAAGCCTTCCTTCAGGCGGCCATAGCGCAATTCCTCCTGCGTAATGAGGCCGTCACGGAACAGCTTCCAGTACCTGTCGTTTATGGGCACATACAGTTCGATGAACTTTTCGGCATCGATATTAAGGCCGTGCTTTGCAAATATAGTCCTGAAGGTGATAGCCGAATTTTTCTCGAAGTCCCATAATGTATGGTCGAGGTCAAAAAAAACAGCTTTTTTCCCGGCTATCCTCATTAGTTGCCTTTTGTAATAACAGCGTTATCCACGTGGTAGATCCAGTCGTCTACATCCGAATCATTGTAGCGAAACGTGCCGGTAATCGTAACATACTGGTCAGTTTTCAGCTTCGTTGCAGTATTTTTGAAATGAAGCCCCATAATGGTTTCCGGACCAGCCTGTCCGCAAAAGAAGCACGATGCAAAAACATTTTTGCTCAATGCATAGTTCTTATTATCAATGGGGATGATAAAGCCGCTCATTACGACCTGCTTTTTATTCTTCGCCTTGAGCGCAGTGTTCACCACCGGGTACATTACCCCTTCGGGATAATCGGCGCTTGGCTTTTTGATGTATTTTATCTGGCCCAGCAATTTCCAGGTAAGCGTGTCGGATACCGGGGCCGTAGTGTTTTTTTGTGTAGCAATGCTGCCTGAAGGCGAACCAACAGAAGCAAGGAAAAATCCTGAAAGGAGAAGGGCTGCAATGAAAAGTGTCTTACGCATTTGCAAGTGTTTTTGAAATATTTAGTCCGTATGCTTTTATAGCCGGTATGACCGCCGCTAAAATCCCCACAAAGATAGTGAGCAGAAATAAATATCCTTCTTTTTCCCATACAAACTCGAAGGGATTGAAGGACATTTTAAATTCATCTTCAGACGAGCCGGATATCAGGCTTAATGCTATCCTACCAACAATCGTTCCAAATATAAATCCGGTAACGCACAGCAGCAGGCTTTCTATAAGCACGAGCGACAGCAATTGCAGGCGGCTTGCACCATTAACGCGAAGCAGCGCGAATTCGTATTTCCTTTCTTTTAATGTATTGTACAATGCAATGAAAATGCTGATGCCACTGATGAGCATGATGCCGTATGCCAGGTATTGCAGCGCGTCCAGTCCGATACCGAACAGCGTGAACAGCCTGTTAATCTCTATAGCCGGCGAAGCAGCCTGCATTTTGGTGTTTTGCGGGATGAGGCGGGGCCAGGTAACGATCCCCATCTTGCTGCGGAATTTTATCAGTACTGCCGTAATCTCTTTGCCTTCTTCGCTTATCTGCGCGTCTTCGTGGCCGTGGTCATGTTCAGCTTCTGTTGCTGCGTCATGATCATGCGCGTCTTCATGTTCCGGTGCTGCCGCTTCTACCGCATGGTCATGGTTATCGTGATCGTGTGCTTCTTCGGCAATACCTTCGTGTTCGTGGTCATGACCTTCCTCACCTTCTGCATGCTCGTGGTCGTGCATGGCCCATACGCTTTGGATATTGGAAAGTATCAGGTTGTCGACCACTTTGCCTGTAGGCGAAGCAATGCCGGTTACAATGTAGGCGTGGTCCTTGTGCAGTTCTCCTTCTTCGGAGTCGCCATGGGAGCCGAAGAACTTATCCCCTACTTTTAGCTTCATCTTTTCGGCAACGGCGCTTCCTGCCACTACTTCAAAATTCTTTTCAAAGGATTTTCCATCGGTTATTTTAGCGCCATATTTCGTAAGGTAATCGTGGGTAGTGCCTACGATGCGGAATCCCCTGTAATTATCGCCAAAAGCTAATGGTATCGCTGTCTTCACCATTCGGCTCTTCATCCATTTCTTTGCTTCGGTGTAGTCGATGTTGCCTGTTGGGGCATCCACCTGGTACACTGATGAAAGTATCAATTGCAACGGACTTCCCTGCGCGCCAAGCACGAGGTCGATACCGTCGATATTATCGCTGAATTTCTTTTCGAACTGCTCTTCCAGCAATATGAGCAATGTGATAATGGCAACACTGGCTGTCAGCAAAATGATGCTCAATGCAGTATTAAGCGGCTTGAACCAAATATTTTTCCAGGCTATTTTTGTGATCATGACAGGGAGATTTGGTTAGGGAAACGGTCTTTCAGCCTTTGGTCGTGGGTAACGATAACCAGTGCGGTACCGTATTGCTTTGCCAGCAAATCGAGCATATCGGCAACTTTGAAAGCATTCTCGTCATCAAGGCTTGAGGTAGGCTCATCGGCAAGCAAA
Source organism: Flavobacterium album (assembly GCF_003096035.1). Classification (NCBI taxonomy): domain Bacteria; kingdom Pseudomonadati; phylum Bacteroidota; class Flavobacteriia; order Flavobacteriales; family Flavobacteriaceae; genus Flavobacterium; species Flavobacterium album. The sequence goes on from NZ_CP029186.1 coordinate 287,578, forward strand.
AGTTTTGGCTCATTGATAAGCGCACGTGCGATGGAAACCCGTTGCTGCTGCCCGATACTCAGTTGCGAAGGCAGCTTATGCAAATGTTCTGTAAGGCCAAGCTGTGCCAAAAGGTCTTTTGCCTTTTGCATGGCCTGTTTTCCGCTGGCGAGCCAAGAAGCAAGCACTACATTCTCGAGTACGTTTAGTGATGCCACGAAGTAAGCCTGCTGTAATACAAGCCCGATATTCTTACCGCGAAAATAATCGAGTTTTTTCTCTGAAAGCTCTGCAATATTGGTATTCTCAATAATAACCTCCCCCTGCTGTGGCCGCAGGAGCCCTCCAAGGAGGTGCAGAAGCGTAGTTTTCCCTTTACCCGATCCACCTGTTATCAGGAGGCTCGTACCACCTGATGCGGTGATATCGGGAAAATTGAAATCGGTGCCTTTCCCATAGGAAAAGCGTATGTTTTTTGTGCTGATCATGCAAATCGTTATATGTCCTGCAAGTTAGGGAATATAACAGCAAAATCAAAAGGGAATAATGTTAACGGGAAGGCATAGTTATCCTGCAAAAGCAGTGTGGCTTGTAATACTATGCCGTTGCGCTATAACTGTCTTTCTTCTCAAAAACAATAAGGCTTTGCAGCAGCCCCTGCTCAGGGTCGTCGTTCTCGTGAGCACGGCTCAGCGTAAGGCCGCCGTCGCGCATGGCCTGAAGGCAGCGTGCATGAATAGCCTCGCGTGTTTTCATATCAGAACGGCTCATATCCAGACGGATCTCAAGGACGGAACGGTGCAGCGCGGGATCCTTAATGTAAGTATCGATGATATGACGATCGTAATTCTCGGAGAGGTTAAAATCTACCAACTGGAACTGACCCTGCTCCATCTTCTCAAGTACCATCTGCGGAAGTTCCCTGTCGCGTATAGCCGGGGCATCGGGGAGATCGAAATCGCCATCATATACAAAGGTCATGGTGTAGTTGTCCATAGCAATTTTTATTATAAAGTTACAGCATCATACACCATCCACATAGCAGATTAACAAGTTGATAATACATAAAATATCCTTAAAAATGTGGCACCTTCATTTTGGATACAACAATATTTGTTTTGGATACTTCCGGATTGAAATACGTACTGATATTTGCCTGTCGAATTATAAAAATAAAACCATGATACAAGCGAAAGGGTATGCAGCCCAAAATGCAGAAACAGACCTAGCACCGTGGGATTTTGAGCGCCGCAACGTAGGGCCGCACGATGTACAGATAGAAATATTGTATTGCGGTGTATGCCATACAGATCTCCACCTCATCAAAAACGAGTGGTTTCCGGGGTTGTTTCCTATGGTGCCGGGACACGAGATTGTAGGCAGGATCGTTGCTACCGGGGCACATGTAAAGAAATTCAGCATTGGCGACCATGCCGGCGTGGGCGTGATGGTAGATTCCTGCCAGCATTGCGAGAATTGCGATAACGGGCAGGAACAATTTTGCCTTGAGGGCGGCGTGCTTACCTACAACAACCTTGACAGGGAAGGCCAGCCTGCTTATGGCGGTTACAGCAATACTATCGTGGTACACGAGCGGTATGTACACCTTATTTCCGAAAAGCTGGACCTTGCCGCCGTAGCCCCGTTGCTTTGTGCCGGTATTACAACCTACTCGCCTTTGCGGAAGTGGAAAGTAGGCAAAGGGCATAAATTAGCTGTCGTAGGGCTTGGAGGACTGGGACACCTTGGGGTAAAATTCGGATTGGCTTTTGGTGCCGATGTGACTGTACTTAGCACATCAGAATCGAAACGCGAGGATGCCAAAGCGCTGGGAGCGCACCATTTTGTGGTAACTAAAAACCCTGAAGAAACTGCAGCAGTGGCCGCAACGTTCGACTTTATACTGGATACCGTGGCCGCCGACCATGAGATTGCACCTTACCTGGCCATGTTAAGGACGAACGGGACTTATATTAATGTAGGGATGCCGGTCAAACCGCTGGAAGTGTCAGCGTTTACATTGGCATCCGGCAATAAGACAGTAGCAGGATCCGGTGCAGGAGGAATGCCCGAAACACAGGAAATGCTTGATTTTTGTGCTGAACATAATATCGTGTCTGACATTGAGATTATCGATATTAAAAACATCAACAATGCTTTTGAAAGGATGCTGAAAGGCGATGTGCGGTATCGTTTTGTTATTGATATGGGGACTTTGTAGGCATTCTTCTTTTGTCTTGAAACAAAAGAAGCAAAAGTTCAAGGCCACAAATATTTCACTTAAAATCTACGGATTTTTGCATCGCGACCCAAGCCGCGGCCTGCTGCGCGCCGCTCGTGGATCGCTCTCCTTCTCCCAACGCGAAATCCTTCCTTGATTTTTACGTGAAATATTTGATGCCGAGCTTCACTCGAACCTGCTTACTCCTGCTTTATTTACAGTTACACAATAAGAGTTTTGGTTAGGTTTAGAGAAATTCAATTAAACAATAATCCTATCTTTACCATATCCTTTTTCAAAAATTCCTAAAATGAAGCCAACTGCACAATCACCCATACATATCGATTCTGTTTCGGAAATGCACCGCTTCCTGAACCTTCCGGGGCCCGAGCATCCGCTGATAAGCATGATCAGCTTTAAAGATGTTGAACCCGAACTAAACGAATGGGGACGCGGAATGATTATAAACCTTTATATCATAGCTATCAAAAAGGAATTTACAGGCAAAGTGCGCTACGGCCAGGGCTATTATGATTTTGACGAAGGCATGATGTCGTTCATCGCGCCGGGGCAGCTGTGCTACCAAAGCGGGCCCGGGGAGAATCCGAGGGGCGGGCAGATGCTTATCTTTCATCCCGATTTTTTAAGGAGTTACCCGTTGGGCAAAAAAATAAAGGAATACGAGTTCTTCTCTTATGATGTTACCGAAGCGCTCTACCTTTCACAAAAGGAAGAATCTATGATCGAAGGCATCATGAAGAATATCGAGCAGGAATACCACTCCACCATGGACGGTTTTAGCCATGATCTCATTATGTCGCACATAGAGCTGCTGCTCAACTATTCTAACCGCTTTTACAACAGGCAGTTCATGACCCGCAAAGTGGCGCACAACGACCTGTTGGTAAAGCTCGAACGCGTTTTTGAAGAGCATTTTTCTTCTGAAAATAAAACGGCTGCCCTGCCTACGGTAAAAGATATTGCCGCAAAGCTCAATGTATCGCCGGGATACCTGAGCGATATGCTCCGCACCTACACCGGGCAGAACGCACAGCAGCACATCCATAACAAGCTGATCGAGAAAGCGAAAGAAATTTTGACCACGACACCATTATCCGTAAGTGAAATAGCTTTCCAATTAGGATTTGAGTACCCGCAATCGTTTAGTAAGCTGTTTAAATCGAAGACGAATGTGTCGCCACTGGAGTTTAGGAAGTTGTTTAATTGAAAGCAGGTTCGTTTATTAAATTTAGAAGGTTTTAAAAATACAAGTTCGGAAAAGTTTGAACAAATAGTACAAACATGTTCTTCCTTTTCGACGAAGGAGAAATCTCAATTTGTTACAATGATTTTCTGAGATTTCTCTCTCCGCAAGCTCCGATCGAAATGGAAAACCGGTCATTTGAGAAATGACAATAATTCACAGAATCCCCATATCTGCAAAGCTCAGATAGCCGTTTTCGGTCACGATAACATGGTCGAGCACATTGATGCTTAGTGTATTCCCGGCGGCTTTGAGCTCGCGGGTTATCTGTTTGTCCTGCTCACTGGCCTGCAAAACGCCTGACGGATGGTTATGGCAAAGGATTATAGCGACCGCACTTTGCTCTAAAGCCGACTTGAATACAATCCGCACATCTACCACCGTTCCGGTAATACCGCCCTTGCTCAGCTGCGATTTGTAAATGACCTTATTGGAATTATTGAGGTACAATATCCAAAATTCCTCATGCGGCAATTCGCCTATAATGGGCTGCATGATTTCGAAAACCGCACGGCTCGATGTTATCTTTTTTAAGTCAACGGTTTCTTCTTCCCTCCTTCTCCGGCCGAGCTCCATTGCGGCGGCGATCGTTATGGCTTTCGCCTCCCCTATTCCCTTAAAATTCATAAGCTGCTGCAGCGACTGCTTGCCCAGTGCGTTCAGGTTGTTGTCTACACTTGAGAGTATACGCTTGCTAAGCTGTACGGCACTCTCGTTGCGGCTACCGGAACCGATAAGGATCGCTATCAGCTCGGCATCACTGAGTGCAGCCCTGCCTTTCAGCATCAGCTTTTCTCGGGGTTGGTCGTCCTCAGCCCAGTATTTTATAGAAAATGTGCCTTGTGTTTCTTCCATGGTTAAGGGAATTTGTACGAATTTAAGTAAATTCATAAACCATCGGCATACTATTATAAAATTTTCTGTCGTTAGTTTTAAAAATTATTCGTCATGAAACACCTCTTACTTTTATTCCTGTTGGGATTTGCCTGTGCTTCCCCTGTTGAAAAGACATTTGCTGAAAAGCTGTCCGATGCAGCAATTTCCCTTACGAAAGATGATGTGCGCTATGACGGCACTTATTTTAAAATCCCTTACCCCAATGGCGACGTGCCCAAAGGCAAAGGTGTGTGTACCGATGTGGTGATACGGGCTTACCGGAAACTCAACATCGACCTCCAAAAAGAAGTGCATGAAGATATGAAGGCCAATTTTTCCAAATACCCGAAAAGCTGGGGATTGAAAAGCCCCGATACCAATATCGACCACAGGCGTGTCCCGAATTTGCAGGTATTCTTCACCCGAAAAGGCACATCACTTCCCGTTACCGATAAAGCTGCCGACTACAAGCCCGGCGATATTGTTACCTGGATGCTGTCGGGCAACCTGCCGCATATTGGGATTGTAGTCAATAGAAAATCCGAAAAAAATAGTGACGGGTATATGGTGGTGCACAACATTGGCGGCGGCCAAAACCTTAACGACTGCCTGTTTGATTATAAAGTAACAGGGCATTACAGGTACCAAAAGAAATAGCATTCTACTTCTTAAGAAATTCCTATAAATTTTGATGCCGTTGCAATTTTTTGTAATTTGAATTACAAACTATTCTTATGGCAAAATTCAGGACGATCTTCAACCTTAGCGAAGGCGAAGATGATAAGGAAAAAACCCTCGAGACCATCTCAAGGAACATTACCTTTAAAGGCGCCAACCTATGGATACTGGCATGTGCGATACTGGTGGCGTCGGTTGGACTCAATGTAAATTCGACCGCTGTTATCATTGGCGCAATGCTTATCTCACCGCTTATGGGGCCTATCGTAGGCGCAGGGTTTGCACTGGGCATTTATGATTTTGCACTGCTTAAAAAATCATTGATCAACCTGCTTATAGCTACCGTTGTAAGCCTGAGTGTATCTACCTTTTACTTTTTTATAAGCCCTTTTAAAGATGTACAATCAGAACTACTGGCGCGCACAGCACCGAATATCTATGATATACTGATAGCCTTTTTCGGTGGCGTTGTTGGCGTAATCGCCGTTACGCGTGTAGAGAAAGGCAACCCTATACCGGGTGTTGCTATCGCGACTGCTTTGATGCCCCCGCTGTGTACCGCAGGGTATGGCATAGCCACAGGACAATGGGCCTATTTTCTTGGTGCTTTTTACCTGTACAGCATTAACTGCGTATTTATAGGGATAGCGACATTCCTTATTATTAAATACTTAAAGTACCCACCGAAAAAACAGGTGAACGAAAGGCAGCAAAAACAGGTAAAAGTCACCATTACAATACTGATCATCATAATGCTGGTGCCCAGCGGCTACCTGGCATGGTCGCTGTACCGCGAACAGCAGTTCCGGAAAAATGCCGACCTGTTTGTTGAAAATGAATTTACCTCAAAGGGCTATACTGTGGTATTTAAGAAAAGCGACTTTAATGCCGGAAAGAAGAAGCTGGAACTGGCTTTTTTACAAAAAAGGTTTAGTGACAGCGAGATCGATTCGTTGAAAGCACACATAAACGGCTACCATTACCTGACCGGTACAAACCTAATTATAAGACAGGATACCACCGACCGCTTTACAGCGCTGAAGGGCGATATACTCAATGAAATTAAAAGTTCTGAAAACGAGATTAATGTACGGGATGCGAAGATCGTACAATTAGAGAAGAACCTCGAGCAAAATAAGTTCGATACAAAACAACTGCTAAATGAATCCCGGGCATTGTTCCCACAGATCGTTTCAATGTCGGTTTCCAGGAATGAGATGCTTACCGGCAAAGACAGTATTACAGCATTTACCGCAGTAATCTACGCCGCACCAAAGGCCCTTAACAAAGCCGATACGGAAAAATTTGCGGACTGGCTTAACCAACGGCTTTCTGTAAAAAACGTGGTGGTGTTGCGGAAAGAATAATGTGATGGCCGATCACCTCTCTCCAAAACCACGCGATTAAAGCAATGTTTTCACCTCATCAAAATTAAGCCCGCCGTAATTACCGGAGCTCATGAGCAATAACGCTATTCCTTCAGTATCGTATTTCAGGTGGAAGAGGTATTCCTTAAAGGCAGCAGGATTGGTATAAATGATCAGGTCCTGTCGGTTAAAGGCTTTGGCGATCTGCTCATAAGTAACTTCTTCAAGCTGCTTGATCTTTACCGCATCCGGGCTGTAGAACACAACAGCTACATCGGCAGCATCGAGCGCCCCTTCATATTCTTTTAAAAATTCGGCGTTGAGGCTGCTGTAGGTGTGCAGCTCCAGGCATGCGATAAGCGTGCGGTCCGGGTATTGTTCTTTTACAGCTTTGGTGGTGGCGGCTACTTTGCTCGGGGAATGCGCAAAATCTTTGTATGCGACATTCTTTCCATTCTCCGCAATTTTCTCAAGGCGCTTGCTTGCTCCTTTAAAGGTCGCTATAGCCTCGTAGAAGTCGGCTTCATCTACACCCATGTTCTGGCATATCCATTTGGCTCCGGCCAGATTGTTCAGGTTGTGTGCCCCGAACACCTCAATCGGCATTGGGCCTTCGGGGGTTTCGAGGTAGGTGGTTCCGTTGTTCACAGTATATTCCGGCGTGTGGTACGGCAGCTTGCGGATTGGGTTGGTCGCTGCTTCGGCCACGCGCTTTACTTCGGGGTCGTTCTCGTTGTACACAAGTATTCCTCCGTTGGTTATCTTTTCGATAAATATCTCGAACTGCTCTACATAATTTTCGTAGGTAGGGAACACATTGATATGATCCCACGCGATGCCACTTATCAGGGCAATGTTAGGCTGGTAGAGGTGAAATTTCGGTCTGCGGTCCATTGGGGATGACAGGTATTCGTCGCCTTCGAGCACAATAAAATCGTTGTCCTCCGTCAGGTGTACCATGTTATCGAAACCTTCCAATTGTGCGCCTACCATATAATCCACTTCAATATTGTGGTATTTCATGACATGCAGTATCATGCTGGAAATGGTCGTCTTGCCATGCGAACCACCGATAACGACACGGGTCTTGTTCTTGCTTTGCTCGTAAAGGAATTCAGGATACGAATAGATGGTGAGCCCGAGTTCCTGCGCCTTAAGCAGTTCAGGATTATCAGCTTTGGCGTGCATGCCCAGGATAATGGCTTCTATATCCGGTGTAATCTTTTCGGGAAACCAGCTCAGTTCGGCAGGCAATAACCCTTTCTTTTCGAGGCGTGTTCGCGATGGCTCAAAAATAGCATCGTCGCTGCCGGTTACATGATATCCTTTATCGTGAAGGGCCAGCGCAAGGTTGTGCATGGCCGCGCCGCCTATAGCTATGAAGTGTGTTCGCATCAAATGGAATTTTGCCAAATTTACCAAATAGATTTATAATTGGCTTATTGCTGAAAACAAATCTTACATGAATTTCCTTCTTTGACCTATACTAATTGTTATTTCTGCATTCAGCCTATTTATAAGCCACTCTTTTTGCGAAGGTGTAATCTCATCAAGAACTCCTTTATTGTCGATATTAAAATCCTCCAGCATATCCCGCAGGTATTCGGCGTGGATGGCAGCTAACCGGTCGGCATTAGTAAAGTCCAGGCTGCCGATCTTGGAGATCACACTGTTAAGGCGGTTATCAGTTAAATAAGTGCGTATCTCTTCTAAAAGAAACCCTATCTGCTCCGTATTCGTTGTTACCCCGGGTATATAGGACCATTTCTCCGCTTCGTGGAATTTCTTCTCCTCATCGAACTCCTTATTCTTTAATTTCAGGATTGGGCGCTCATCATTTTCAATCAGCCCATTATGCCGCAATGGTTTTATCACTACTCCTTCTATCAGGTTATTTTCCAACGCGGGCCATCCTAACTGTGCCGGCACTGCGGAATTAATGCGTGTATTAAAATTCAGTGCCTCATTCAATTTGCCGGTAAAAAGGACGCGTGCATGAAAGATGCCGAACCTTTCTAAATAACCGACAGCATCTTCATAGTCAAGATAAGCTTTTGTGCCATCTTTTACTATGGCTATGTCAAAGGCACAAAAGCCTATTGCGGGGGTGTAGTATACCCCTGTCTGTATAGCTTGTACATTGGGATACGGCAGAACCTCCGGGTGCGGGTAGCTTCCCCCGAATAGCTCGCCATACAGCATATATTTTTCTGCTGGTAGGTCTGCCGATAACTGTTCAAAAAGCGCCAGCACTTTATCTTCAAGCTGATGTACGACTTCCTGGAAACCGAAAAAATCATCGCTCCACGACAGATACTCTTTCCTTTTGGCAAAGGCCAGCTTCCTGTCCCGGTATACAAAGCTGAAATTAGCGCCATGCACCTTTTCGGTCACGGCCCACTTTAGCTTGTTCAACTCACTGAATGCTGTTGTATCCTGCCCAAGGCTATTGAAGTTTTTGGGCATTTTCTCATATTCTGAAAATTCGTTCACCTATTTATTTTTGATTTATCACCGGGCATTCATTAAATACTCCATAATAATGTTTTTACATTATAGATAATAAAAAATAGACTGAAATAATTTTTCAGAAGCTTTGGTATTATTATCCTTATAGTAATTCAACTGCATTACCGTAGTTATAGTGCTTCTTGCGACCTCTTCATCTGTTAGCAATGGCTCATTCTCATCGGTGTAGGTTATTAAATGTGTGTACCCAGGTTTGAATGCAAAATACCACTGATTATTAACGTACCGACAACTGACAAACCGAACGCAATCTACACGTCTGCCTATATTATCCGAAATCCTGTTAAGCCCTAGTACTATAGCCTTGGTTTTGCTTTTGTCAGTAAGTACAGGGAATAGTATTTTCATTTTTGACACCCCTTCCGACGACAGTTCCTGATAGTTCTTAACCATATAGGTATCCAGTTTTTCTAAAAATTGCTTTTGTGAATCACGCGAGAGGAATGCTGTCGAGGCGGTCTGGAGTTCTGTATATTGCCGGGCCAATCTTTGATTACTATCTTTAAGCATATCGCTGGTATGCTCTTGTTTTAAGTTACTGCACCCGCAAATAAAGCAAAGCAGGAATACAGTTATGAGAATTTTTCGCATATAATTTTATCAGAGATAGTGAGATCTGCTGCTACAAATATAAAAAAACCGCCCTTCATCAGGGCGGCTATCTATTATCTAACGTCTTTTATCTAATCGTCTTATCTAACGATCGTCATTTCGTCAACAATATGTTTTGCTCCTGAGAACTTGTCGATGATCCAAAGTACATAACGGATATCCACATTGATCGTCCTTTGCAGGTCTTTGTCAAAGATCACGTCTCCGGCCATAGCTTCGATGTTACCATCAAAAGCAACGCCTATAAGCTCCCCTTTGCCGTTAAGTACCGGCGAACCTGAGTTACCGCCTGTGATATCATTATCCGTAAGGAAATTTACCGGCATGTAACCTTTCTTGTCTGCATACTGGCCAAAATCCTTCTTGTTGTACATATCAATAAGTTTCTTAGGCAGGTCGAACTCCTCATCATTCGGCTTATATTTCGCCACTTCACCCTGCATTGTGGTATAGTAGTTCACTTTGGCATCATTCCTCTTATCTTTAGGAAGCGACCTTACTTTACCGTATGTCAAACGCAGTGTGCTGTTGGCGTCAGGGTAGTATTTTGCAGTTGGGTTAGCCTCCCTCATACCTTCAACAAGAAGGCGGAATGCTTTTGAATAGTCTGCATCCAGCTTGGTTTGCTCATCCGATTTTGCCCTGTATTTTGTCAAAAGATCCGAAGACAGCTTGTACAGCTCATCTTTTTTCAACACTTCAGCATTCGGGTTTTGAAGGAAAGCAGCGAGCTTTTCTTTCGAACCGAATATACTTGAGTTGAAAGCATCGTTTACATACGCTGTAAAGTTATTGCCATTTTTATCACCCAGCTCTTTTACATAAGGAGCAATCGGGTATCCAACTGCTTTCGTAGCATAAAGGTTAAGCTGTGCTGCAAGCACGTCTTTCTCTATCGGCATATATAATGTTGCATACGACTCATCAATACCCGCCTGAAGATCAGGAAGCATTTGAGCCCTTGCAGCTTCGTTGGCATTGGTATACGCCTCAAGCCCACGGCCCAGGCTATACGGAAGTGCTGCGAAAGTAGCAGTCCTCAGCATACCCACCAGGTAGTTGTCATGGCGCGCCTTCTCATTCGTTTTAGAATAGAAGTTGTTCAGCGTGGCTATTACAGTGCCGTATTTATCTTTATTCGCAGGCATGTTTGCCCATTTGTTGAATTTATCTTCAGCCATTTTCTTTTCGGCGGCGGTCTTATGCTTGGTAAGCGCATCGATCATACCCTGGCGGTTCTTCCAGTAGTTGGCCACGCTTGCATATTGCGATGCATAGTGAAGGCGCACCTCGTCGCTTTTATCCATGTGCACTTTCATTTTGTCCATGCCCAGCTTAGATGATTCCACCCATGCCGGGTAAGCAAACTTCACGTTCTGCTCGATACCGCCCGCAGGCATCCAACGGTTGGTACGGCCAGGGTAGCCAAGTATCATGGCAAAATCGTTCTCCTGAACACCTTTAAGGCTTACAGGAAGGTAGTGTTTTGGCTTAAGCGGTACATTGTTAACCGAATATTCCGCAGGGCTTCCGTCGGGGTTGGCATATACGCGGAACATAGAGAAATCCCCTGTGTGGCGCGGCCATTCCCAGTTGTCTGTATCGCCACCGAATTTACCGATGCTCTCAGGGGGCGTACCTACAAGGCGAACATCTTTATAATCCTGGTACACAAAATAGTAGTACTCATTCCCCTGGAAGAAAGAGCGTACAGAAACTACATATTTCCCACCTTCGTTATTCTCTTTTTCAATAAGGGCGCTTTCCTGCTGTACGGCTTTTTCCCTTTCAGCTTCGGTCATTCCCGGGGTCAGCTTGCCCAATATCCTTTTTGTAACGTCATCCATCCTTACGAAGAAACGCACTGACAGCTCTTTCGGTTTTAGCTCTCCGGCACGGTTTGCCGCCCAAAAGCCATTTTTAAGGTAGTTCGCTTCAGGGGTAGAAAGTTCTGCAATGGCATCGTAGCCGCAGTGGTGGTTGGTAAGCACAAGGCCATCTTTAGATATGATCTCGGCAGTACAGCCGCCGTTAAACTGCACAATGGCATCTTTAAGGCTGTGGTTGTTGATGCTGTAGATCTCTTCAGATGTAAGCTGCAAGCCCATTTTTTGCATATCCCTGTGGTTAAGGCGCTCAATGAACATCAAAAACCACATTCCCTCATCAGCCCTTACAGGCAGTACCATCAGCGACATGGTAAGGAATAAAATAAGTTTTTTCATATAATTCGAATAAAGTTAATAGTTAGACTGATAAGTCCACCGAAACACAAAAATGTTACAGTAAAATTACCGGTTTATTGATTTAGTGATGCGAAGATAACTGTTTTTTGAGAATTTCGTAAAACAACACCGTCGTAAATACTGTACTGTCACAATTTTTCACGGTAAAAATCAATCTCCTATTAACTTCACCACGTACTCCAGCGCATCCTCACTTTTCGGCAATAGAATATCCGGCTGAATGCTGTCATTGTCTGGCATACCACTGGGGCGCACGTTGAAGCTGGTGGAAACCTGGAAAGTTATCCTGCTATTGGGGAGCATGTACCATATCAGGGGATCGGCATAAAAGCTGGAAAGGTTGCCGGTGGGCTGTCCAACGAGCATGCCAAGGCGGTAGTCTTTTACCATGGCGGCGAACATAGAACTCGCAGAAAATGTATCGTTATCTATAAGAAGGTACACTTTTTTCGGATGCTTCAGAGCAGACCTGAAGGGCTTGTGCTCTTTGTGTTCTACAACAGCTACAGTGCCGTCTTTGGTTTTACGGATCGCACCGGCATGCTCGTTCAGTCCGTATAAGAATTTCGCCCAGCGCAGGACGCCCGGTATGTACATTTGTGCAAAATTCTTCCGGAACTCGGGTGTCACTTTCCACATTGTGCGGGAGGA